>DRJJ01000304.1 GCA_011052255.1 Gammaproteobacteria bacterium
ATTTTCTTCAGCAGCCGGGCGCTCTTCGCCAAAGCTGACTGTTTCTATCTGGTCATCGGTTACACCCTGAAACAGTATCAGGCGTCGCACCGCTTTTAATCTGCTCAAGGAAGGTCGTTATGCCCAGTCCATATCGGCCTTTGAAAAATTCATGAAAACTTACCCGAACAGCAGTTATGCGGATAACGCACAGTACTGGCTGGGTGAAGCAAACTATGTTTCGCGTAAATATCGGTCAGCACTACGTGAGTTCAAGCGTGTGATTGAGGGTCATCCGGATAGTCCCAAGATCGGCGATGCGATGCTCAAACTGGGCTTCACTTATTACGAGCTAAAGCAGTACGGTAAATCCAGAAAAATGCTTGAGAAGGTTGTCAGGCAGTTCCCCAAATCCACCGTTTCGCGTTTGGCCCAGACCCGGCTTAACCGTATGAAAACAGCCGGGAAAAAATAACCATAACGGCACTGGATTACAATAAAAAACGGGCCTGATCAATACATGTCATTCTTGATGATGGCCAGTGCGGCTGTGCCCATACTATCGCTATAACTGTTACCATACCGAAATGACAGGCACACAAAATAGTGAGGCTGAAGTAGTCGAGCGGCTACGCATCAGCGAAATTTTCTATTCCTTGCAGGGCGAAACCAATACCGTTGGGCTGCCAACCGTATTCATCCGGCTTACCGGCTGTCCCCTACGCTGTGGCTATTGTGATACCAGCTATGCCTTCCAGGGCGGTGAATGGCAGGTGCTGGATTCCATCATGCGTCAGGTAAAATCTTACCAGGGGCGCTATGTGACCGTTACCGGCGGTGAGCCGCTTGCGCAAAAGACCTGTGCGCGCTTGCTGGCCCAGCTATGTGACCAGGGTTATCAGGTGTCACTGGAAACCAGCGGTTCCCTGTCCATAGCCGGCCTGGACCCGCGCGTCAGCGTTGTAATGGATCTGAAAACCCCTTCTTCCGGGGAGTGTGAGCGCAATCTGTACGATAATATTGCACTGCTCAAGCAAGGCGACCAGGTCAAATTTGTGATCAGTAACAAACAGGACTTTCGCTGGTCAGCTGAACAGCTGGCCCGGTACAAGCTGGAAGACAGGTGTGAGGTTCTGTTTTCGCCGGTTCATGAGGAGCAGGATCCGGCACAACTGGCGCAGTGGATACTGGATGAGAACCTGCCAGTACGCTTTCAGATTCAGCTCCACAAGATCCTTTGGGGCGACAGGGCGGGGGTGTAATCAGGATGGTCGGGCAAAAAACAGAATCTGCCAGTCAACCCACTCCCCGGCCAGACAAGCGCAAGGCCATTATTCTGCTGTCTGGCGGGCTGGATTCCGCTACTACCTTAGCCATGGCGCAGCAACAGGGCTACGACTGTTATAGCCTGGCTTTTGACTATGGCCAGCGCCACCGTAGTGAACTTGAGGCAGCAAAGCGACTGGCCACCCAGGCGGATTGCGTTGAACACCGGGTAATGCGCCTGGATCTGGGGCTAACGGGCGGCTCCGCCCTTACCGATCTGGCTATAGCCGTACCGGAGAGTGAAACTGACGGAATTCCTGTTACTTATGTACCGGCCAGAAATACCGTTTTCCTGTCGCTGGCGCTGGGCTGGGCCGAGGTATTGAATGCGACAGACCTGTTTATCGGTGTCAATGCAGTAGATTATTCTGGATACCCGGATTGTCGGCCAGATTTTATCAAGAAATTTCAAGAACTTGCTAATCTTGCCACCAAGGCGGGTGTAGAAGGCAGCTGTTATCATATCCATACCCCGCTGATCGATATGAGCAAGGCGGAGATTATCAAGGCCGGTAGTGCCCTTGGAGTGGACTACAGTGAGACGATTTCCTGCTATCAGGCTGATGATCAGGGACGTGCGTGCGGCCTGTGTGACTCCTGTCGACTGCGCAGGGCCGGCTTTGAGCAGGCTGATCGGCCTGATCCGACCCGTTATCGTTGAATTGGCGTACGCTTAAAAAAAAGGCGCACAGCCAGCTAGCACTGACCATATTCTCTTATTTCCGTACTCGCAATGGCATGATTAGCCAGATTCCGGTAAAATTAACCAGATACATTTTGTTGAAATTAACCTGGATTACATAAATAAAGGACGGAGGGAGCGGGTAATGGTTTTCGAGAGCTTTGCCGAAGCGAATTCATTTTTTCTACTGACCATCTTTTTCATCGCACTGGTGATGGGCGCCATCGTGACGAAAACCAATTTTTGCACCATGGGTGCGATATCCGACATGACCAATATGAGCGATTTTGGTCGTATGCGTGCCTGGGTACTGGCTATGGCGGTGGGTATTATTGGCGTGGTAGTAATGGAGTCAACCGGAGTGGTTGATATTGCCCATATGTTCCCCCCTTACCGCGGTAGCCAGCTGATCTGGGCTGAAAACCTGCTCGGCGGTATCTTGTTTGGTATCGGTATGACGCTGGGTAGCGGCTGCGGTAACAAAACACTGATCCGTATCGGCGGTGGCAATATCAAGTCCATCATGGTGTTGTTCCTGATAGGAATAGTCGCTTATTACATGATCAACCCGTTCCCGGACAGTGACAAGACGCTGATGTCCGTATTGTTTTACGACTGGATCAGGCCCCTGTCAATCAGCCTGAAAACGCCACAGGACCTGGGTTCAATGGTCAACGCCAGCAATCCTCTGGCGGCCCGTCAGCTGATTGGTGGTGTGCTCGCAGCACTGATGCTGATTTTCATCTTCAAATCATCAGAATTCCGAAAAAGCTTTGACCATGTTCTGGGTGGTCTGGCGGTCGGTGTGGCAGTACTGGCGGCATGGTATGCCAGTAGCGGCATGATTCAGATTGATATAGACGGCGAATCCTATGGTCTGATGAGCTTTGTTAACAACTGGGACATGCTGATGGACACGGATATAGGCAAACCGGCCCTGATTAGACCCAGCAGTCCGCAGTCATTTACTTTTGTTAACCCTATGGGGCAAACAGTTGGTTATATAGGCCGGGGCTTCAACAGCGCTTACCTGACGTTTGGATTGATGGCCGTAGCAGGCGTGATAAGCGGATCATTCATCTGGTCATTGCTGACGCGCAGCTTCAGGATTGAATGGTTTGCATCGTTCAAGGACTTTGGCAATCATTTGATTGGCGGGTTACTGATGGGCTTTGGCGGCACGCTGGCACTGGGTTGCACCATTGGTCAGGGTGTAACCGGTATCTCCACGCTGGCTCTTGGCTCCTTTATTGCCTTTTTCGGTATCGTGTTTGGCAGTGCCATGACGATGAAGATTCAGCTCTACAAGATGATGTACGAGGATGCCAGTATGACAGCCATCGTGCTCACCTCGCTTGCAGACATGAAACTTTTGCCAAACAGCTTACGTAAGCTGGAAAGTATTTAACGAAGTCTGGCAAGCTCCAGCTTATCTGGAGCTTG
>DRJJ01000305.1 GCA_011052255.1 Gammaproteobacteria bacterium
CGCTTTTTGCCTGCTGCCCTGATTTAACCGGGTCAGCATTGTCCATCAGGTCATCGCCTTTGGTCAGTATGATTTCAACACGCCGGTTTTGTGCGCGATGCTCGAGACTGTCGTTGGCAACCAGCGGCATGGTATCGGCATTGCCTTCAACCTTAAAGCGCTGCTCATTGATTTCTGCTAACTCATGTAATTCACGCATCACCACCACTGCACGCATGGCAGACAAATCCCAATTGGACAGAAAATAATAATTATGTATCGGCTGATTATCAGTATGGCCTGCTACCGTAATCTTGCCAGTCGTTGTGCGCAAAATCTTACCGATACGCATTAAGATTTCTTCAAAGCCATCTTTTAGTGTAGCGCTGCCAGGCGTAAATGCTATCTTGTCGCGTATCCTGATCAGAATTTTCTGATCGGTCGATTCGACCTCAATACTTCCGTCACGAATCTCTTTTTCCAGCGCCTTGCGAATACGCTCGGCATTCAGCTTCATTTGTTGAGCCAGTCTGGCCGCTTTCTCACTCTCTGCAGAAATATCCGATTGACCTGCTTTGCTTTTTCCTTTGTCTTTAAGCTTGTCCTTGATTTTTTCCTGTTCAGCCTTTTTATCGGATTCACTCTTCCTGGCGTCAGATTTTTTGCTCGCTTTTTTCGCATCCTGTTTTAACCGGACACTGCTGCCATTCATGGTTTTTTTGTCACCTTTGGTGGCAAGAAAAGCACTGAGTGTGTTGGCCGTTTGTTGCTGTACGACGTTCAACACAGTCGGTTGCGGTAACGCAGGACTGAACTCACGTGCGACGACATTGATGCCACGTGGCGGCTCATTGACCTTGATCTTGCGTTGTACGCCGAAGGCCTCTGACATGGAACCAGCAATCATCTTGTATTTATTGACATCCATTTCAGAAAAAGAAAGTAACAACACAAAAAAGGATAAAAGTAATGACATTAAATCAGCAAATGTCATTACCCATGCAGGTATGCCGACATCTGGTTTTTTTTGTGGGGCGTCATCCATAGCGTCTATCTTTACTGCCAGGAAAACTCAGGCTGCATCCTGATCTTCTACTGCCCTTTTACTTACCGGCAGATAGGTCATCAGCATTTCGCGCATCACTCGTGGGTTGATGCCTTCCTGTATGGAATTAATCGCTTCCAGTATCAGGCTTTTATTCAGACGTTCTTCATCACTGCGATGCGCAAGCTTGTCTGCAATCGGCAGCGCAATGACGGTGGCTACTACAGCCCCATACAGGGTGGTTAACAATGCAACCGCCATGGCCGGTCCGATCTGTTTCGGATCGTTCATATTCGAGAGCATTTGCACCAGCCCGACCAGGGTCCCAATCATGCCCATTGCCGGAGCCACATCACCCAGCGCCTTGAAAATAGCCTGGCCCTTCTCGTGACGTTCAATGGTGAGATTAATATCCTTGGACAACATCGCACGAATGATCTCAGGCTCCTGGCCATCCACACAAAACTGTACACCGCGTTTCAGAAAACCATTTTCAATCTCGACACTCTCAAGACCCAGCAGACCTTCCTTGCGGGCAATATTGGCCAATTCCACGCCCTGTTCAACCAGGTCAATCGGGCTTTCGGCTTTATGCAGGAAAGCCTTCATTGCTATCTTGAATGCACTCATTGTGTGAGCCATCGGAAACTTCATCAGCACCACCAGCAGTGATCCACCAATCACGATCAAGAAAGATGGAACATTGACAAATGTCAGCACACTGCCACCGGTAAAGATGGCGGCCACGATTACACCCAGGGCTCCCAGTAATCCGATTAAAGTCGCCAGATCCACAGCGTAAATCTCCTGATAACGGTTTAAGTCCAGTCCAGGGGCATCCCCCGGTTACACACCGTTTATCGGCCACAGGAAGCTATTTCTTTACCTGTTACAAGCACTTATTAGCAGTACAGTAAAACCCTATTACCATATTATTTTAGTGGTAAAATAAACCATTGATAAATAAATGTTTGGTAAAAGTACCGGATGTAGCAATTAGAGTGGCTGCACTGCAAGAACGGGCGCCGTGACTATCTTTAGACTAGCAAATGCTGTGCGCAGAGCCTGCTCTACCTGCTGAGCAGTTTCAGCGCGGGCAAAAATAAATCCCAGATAACTGGCACCTTCCGGTAGCGGTATCAGTTCGTATCCTTGCTGCACGCTAATTTCCAGGTCAACTATTCCCGTTACCTTCAGCGCTTCAGCAATACCCTCCACGCGCCGCAAAATGCCAGTCTGTTCTATCGGTATCATCAGCACGCCGGCTGCGCCTGATATGCTGACCTGTTCAGATGGTAAACCCGATGCATGAGACAGTATCAGGGATTCCAGTGATCGTCCGGTTGCAAACTGGATTAATCGCGCGCACTGACCACCAATGGTTCTTGAAGCCAGTTCCAGTATCCATGCGTCGCCATCAGCCAGACGGCATTCGGCATGCACCGAGCCTTCACGTAATCCATACGCCTGGCAAGCTTGATCCACACGCTGGCGTACCTTTTCCATCAGCTCCGGCGGATGACGTGACGGGGTTATATAATAGGTTTCCTCGAAAAAGGGCCCATCCAGAGGGTCAGGCTTGTCAAACAACGCGAGTGCCCGTAACTCACCATTTGACAGCAAGCCTTCAAAAGCGACTTCAGGGCCAGGCAGAAAAGATTCAATCAGAATATGCTGGCGCTCGTATTCATCTGCCAGACCCTCCTGATCAAGAATCTTGCCAATACGAAGTAAAGTCTGTTGCAGCGATGTCGGGTTGTCCGCACGTATAACACCGCGACTACCTGACAGGGATAATGGCTTCGCCACACACGGGAAACGAACCGGACTAATCTGGTCAGCCAATGGCTGCTGACGGTCAATCAGCCAGGTATCAGGTAGCGGCAGATTGGCCTGTTGTAGTTGCTGTCTTGCCAGATCCTTGCGCCGTGAAAGACGTGCTGCAGCAGGGGTGTTGTGGCGCAGGCCTAACCTTGCGGCCAATTGCGCAGCAATTTCGATAGTAGTGTCATCGGTACCGATGACACCCTGAACAGGTGTTTGCTGCAGACGTTTACGAATTTTCTGTATTGCCAGATCTGGATCAGAAAAATCAACATGCATGCCCTGATCCAGCTGGTTAACCAACGCATGTTCGCCCTGCGAGACAACAAGGCATTCCATGCCCAGCTCATGGGCCGCACTTAAAAAAGGACCAATACGGTAGCTATTGGGAGGAGCTACCAGCAGGATACGGGAGGCCGTTTGCTTACGGCCTCCCCTCTGTGAATTCAGCCGCAGCCACCACCGGCTGCACCACAGGAACCACAGGTGCCAGAACCACCGGTCGCCTGGAATACATTATTGAATACAAAACTGGCACCGGTCGGGCGATCTGCATAGTCGATCTCAACGCCACGCAAATAGCCTAGCGCAACGCTATCAACATAAACCTGAAATTTTCCGGCATCCAGTACCGTGTCATAATCTGTACGGCTGTCGGTGAAGGTCATGCCGTAAGTCATGCCACCGCAACCGCCACCACTGACATAAATACGCACCGCTTCAATTTCATCATCTGCATCAGATAATAATTCACTGATTTTAATACCGGCTGCATCGGTAATCTTGATGTCATCCGAACCCAGGTCTTTCTGAAACACTGCTTCTGCTACTTGCGACATTATTTTCTCCAAATATCATACTTCAATAGTAGGAATAATATTCACTGTTGAACCATGAATCAAGTAAACATCCACTCCCTGACCCGTTTACTTATTTTTAAATATAAATATCAGTCACTTATACTTAAATACATCAAAAATGTATTACGAATGATAATGATTTGCATTTAGAATTGTTTTTGGGTAAAATAAGCGCCAGTTAATACACCAACCTCACTTTTTAAACGGAGTATAGATTATGTCTCGACTTTCCCAATGGCTAGGCCTGTTGCTGCTAAGCCTTTCCGTACCGGTTTACGCCGCAGATGAAACCCCACCTGATTTGCAAACCATGTGGAAGATGATGCAACAACAGCAGGTAGAAATCCAGACGCTGAAGGCCGAAAACAAGCGCCTGTCCGAAAAGGTCGACATGGCCGGCGACATGGCCGAAGAGGCAATTAAAACCAGGCCTGAAGTACAGCACGCCGCAGCACACGACACCCCAGAGCCAGGCAGCACCTCTGTCCATAAAACACACGGTGCCAATATGCAAAAAACCAGTATTGGTGGTTATGGGGAATTGCATTACAACAATCTC
>DRJJ01000306.1 GCA_011052255.1 Gammaproteobacteria bacterium
ATATCTGTTACTTCGATACCATCGCATTGACCAAGTTGATATTCAAGCTGGTCTTTTATCTCCATGCACGATTTGTGTTGGTTTGCACAAAACGGGGTCAGAACACAGATTTGACTAATATACTAAAAAAACGGGGTCAGAACACAGATTTGTGCTCCCTTCCACATGATGTTATGGGATGAATTTGGCCAACAGCCTTCAAGGTGTTTCTATCAAGCTAGATGTCAACTGGCATCGCAGCATCATCTGGCTCACGAAAGCTAAGATAGCTGTAATCCCATTCTAAAAATCCCTTCACACCATCGAAGGTAATAGCAGCAGTCGATTCAATATTAATATCTGTTACTTCGATACCATCGCATTGACCAAGTTGATATTCAAGCTGGTCTTTTATCTCCATGCACGATTTGTGTTGGTTTGGATCATCGAATTTTTCAGCATCCATAACCAGTATAATTTCTATGCTGTATTCATCGTTACTATCCAGTTCTGAAAAAGGATAAACCTGAACAAGCACATTACTGACAAAGGAGTTCAGATGGGAAAACTTTTTACCTATTCGATCTTTCCGTATATCGATCCGACTTACAAATGTCTCTGGAAATGCTGTACGTGTATAGCGTCGTGATAGCCACCTCAGGATCATATTCAGTGTTTGTTCATCATGTATAGAAGAATCAGGTTTCCGATCAAGAAGTAGCTCACGCTTTATGAGGTGGCGTTCATAAGGCAACGCGAACCAATGCGTAATACCGTCTCCAGCAAAATCAAGGTTGAATTCAATCCTGCGACTGTTTTTTCCACCCAGGTATCCTCCATTGGGTTCCTGGTTTAGTGGATGGAGGCACAATGCTTCAAAATAGGGTTCTCTTTCAAATGAGTCCTGGACGAGGTCACATGTCTGGCTGACAATCAACAAGTGGGTATTATCTGGAATTTCATAGTGGGCGTTTTCTTTGAGACACTCGTCATTGGGGACAAGTAAAATGCCTTGCTTCCACCCTGATTCAATGAGGCGCTCCCGATTCGCCATACAGTGTTGCCCCCATTATTTGTCTGCTGTGACAGAACCCGTAAGCCGTTCCAACAATTCCCTATGGTCTTCAGCATCCGCGGGGGATTTTGCGGAACGCGCTTTGACGCGATCCATCCTTTCACGTTGTTTGTTCATAAGCACCAAAAGACTGTCCATTCCGCTGCGAATCTCATCCATATTCAGTTCTTCACGGCTGAGACGTTCAAGCATACCTGAACCATCGCCAAGTTTCTGCTTCATCAGCTTACCAGGCGCGTAATGATAAGGATTTTTCACTTTCCATTCCTGTGCAGTTTCGTACAATGTTTCGATACGCTGAACAATGCCTGCGCTTCGCGGTTCATTTTCAAACCAATTGTACACACTAGCGCGGGATACCTTGAGGATGTCAGCCAAGGCAGCCATGCTCAGACCAAAGGCTTCTCGAATGCCGTTAAGTTTTTCTGCAATCGTTGGAGGAGCATCTATGGCCTCAACCTCGGAAGACAGGATTATGACAGGCCATGCATCAGGAGCATGTACAGGTATTGGGTGTCTGATCAATCCAGCCAGTGCAGCATCAAAACGTGAACCAGAACCACAAATAGTAAACATACCTTCCGACCCCAAAAGAACGTGGATTGAGCTACCACTACTTACTTCCAAAGGTTCCGGTTCGTATGCCAAGACGTGACCAAGTGACAAAGGCAACTTACTTGGTATCCATCCTATCTGTTCTTGTTGTACTGCCATCAGTTGCTCTCCTTTTGCCACACAGCACGTGCTTCTTCCGTGGTCGTATTAATAAATGCCTCCGAAGATACAGTATGTAACTTACGAAATTGTTCTACAATTTTATCAATTTCGAAAGGCTGTTCCTGTTCGACATAGTGATCATAGTCGAGCAAACCTGCAATCTGATTCTCTAAACGCTCCCGGCGTAAACGTGGAGCTGATTCAAGTTTGGTCGGAAAGATATCAGCCGGCAATAAATCTTGGGTAGCACTTTGCCGATGTCGCATGATTAGTGTACCTCCAACAGGTGTTTCATATATCACTAGTTGCTCCATACGCCGAGGTTCTCCAATAGCCGCTAAGTTTGGCAATCGTAGAGTCTCGATCACTTGTTTATCGACAGTAAGGCCTTTCTCATGCTGTAGTAGATCTACGTACCGAAAACCTTGGCGCGTGACACGCACCCCATCTGGTAACGTGTTTACAAAAGCCTGTAGCACTTTCTCAAGTTCGGAAGTAAAAACTCTCGAAGTCTCATATTCAGTAGTGTGAAATGTCAGCGAGTCCGCAGCAACAATCATGCCTGTGCGGCAGCTATCATTCTTGATGTGCCAACGTTGGATACTATCACCAATAACTGCCTGGCCATCTTTAAATCCAACCTGTTCTATCCGCTCGGTTTCTGCTTTGGGATAGGATTCGAAAACCTTTTCGTGAAAGTCTTCCCAACGCTTGTCCATACGCGGCACATGCGAAAAACGAATCTGGGCCAGGACGTAGATCAGCGGGGCATTGAGCATTTGACCGAGTGCGTTTGCCACATAATCTCCTTTTTTTTCTGGAAACGGGTCCATTAAGGTATTTAGGTTATATTATCTATGTGCACACTAAACAAAATCGGCGTGTAATAATACTAACTTTAGCATATTTTGACACTTTGTTTCAATAGTCAACAAGAAGGAGTGAGTTACAAACAGCCTGGATCCGAACCGTGCTACTTATAACATGCTGAAATAACAATAAATTATGAGGTTTCACAACTATTGAATTTGGCGTCAACTACTCCGGCACCAAAACACCGGGAAGCCAACAGCAGAGAGTGTACATTCATAGAGTCAAGGTAGATGTATTAATTGTTGCAACGATTAATAACGATGAGCACGGGGTATGGCGTTTCCTCCTTAAAACGTGGTTTTTGCCCTTAAAAAAGGCTGTTTAAACCGAAAAACAGCCGATATATTCAAGGTTTTTTGTTGTTATTCAAGGTGTTACGTAGGTCCGACCCCTGTTGCCCGTCGCCCATTCAACCAGAACAGGCGTTCACGTTGAACCGGAATGAGTGTTCATCTTGGGCCGGAATATGCAAGATCAATGATATTAAGACATTAACGCAGGCCTGACCCTCGTCCTTTGACCCTCGTCCTTTACTCGTCCTTCCTCGTCCTTCGCTCGTCCCTTCTGATTACTACGGTCTTCAGGAGAAGGGGCAGGGCAGGCTGGCGCTATTGTTTTCGCTCGTTTACTGATGTAAAGCCATTAACACAGGCCTTACTCAGATCTGACCTTAGCCCAATCCTTTCTATGGGGGCGAGAGTCTGTTCCTGCCCTGGTCTGCAAGTCCCAATTCCAACGCGGTTTCAAGGCGTATAA
>DRJJ01000307.1 GCA_011052255.1 Gammaproteobacteria bacterium
GTGTCGGCATGCTGGTTGACAATACTATCGTGATGCTGGAAAATATCTATCGGCACCAGCTGGATGGCGAATCCGGACTCGACACGGGTACACGTGCTGCTGCAGAAGTGCAGAGCGCTATTATTGCATCGACCAGCACCAACCTTGCTGCCATTTTACCTTTCCTGTTTATTAGCGGCATGATCGGACTACTATTCCGTGAGTTAATTGTAACGGTATCATCAGCCATCGTTGCATCAATGCTTATTGCACTCACTCTGGTGCCGGCATTAGCAGCACGCGTGCCCTTGAGCGAACCGGGCAAGCTACGCCTTTGGCTGGACAAGGGCATGGATAAACTTCGCCATCTCATGGGTAATATGACTAACAAACTGCTACACAGCAGACTTTTACGTCTTCTCCTGATCACTTCGATGCTAGCCGCGCTGGTACCGGCCACACAAACCTTCTTCTCTGTAAAACAGGATTTTCTGCCAAAAATGGATGAAGGCCGTATCAGTATTTATATCAGGGCTGACACGGGTGTAACACTGGATGTAACAGATGGTTATGTAAAACAGCTGGAAAGCATAGCAGCCAGATTGCCATTTGTTCAAAGTATCTTTACCACCAGTGGTGGTTACGTGTTTGGACGTTCACAATATGAATCACAGAACAATGCTTCGTTGATTGTGCAATTGTCACCCTTGTCTGAACGAAAACTCAGTAGTTATGCATGGATAAAAAAATTCAACAAAATTGTGGAGGGCAGACGCCTGGCTGGTGTGAGCATACGCGCTCATGTCAGTGGCATTCGCGGCATACCTCTTGGTCGCGGCAGTGATGAGATCAGTCTGCGTGTACAAGGGTCTGACCCGGATACGCTTGACGCTATCGCCGGGAATATCGTTACTGCTCTGCACAATATAGATGATATTCGCAATATCACTTCTTCTTCAGAGGAACAACGCCAGGAGATAAAGATCGAGATCGATCGTGAACGTGCTGCGACGCTGGGTCTTTCAGCCGAACAGATTGGTGAGGCTATACGGCTTGCTGTTACCGGACTGGTTATTTCAGATTATTTTGAGGGTGGTCACAGCTTTGATATACGTATCAAATTACCGGAAGCCGATGTTAATCGCATCGACCTGCTTAAATCTGTCTTAATCGAACACACAGGTGAAAACAGGCAACCCGTCTATCTGGCCGATGTTGCACGCATACACCTGATACGTGCTGCACCTGATATCTTGCGTGAGAATCAGCAACGCTTTGTTGAAGTCAGCGCCTCACTTAAGCAGGGCATTTCATCAGGTGAGATTGAACAGCAAGTACAAAACAGCCTGCGTACGATAGTGCTACCGGAAGGTTATGGCATCTATGATGCAGGCATTAGCAAAACCTTGCAGGAGGGAAGAGACCTGTCTGCCATCCTGCTGGGACTGGCGTTATTTCTGGTTTTTACTGCCATGGCAATTCAATACGAATCACTAACTAATCCGCTGGTTATTCTTCTGGGTATCCCGTTCACTATGATAGGCGTTACGATTGGCTTAAAACTCACGGGCCTGAACCTGTCAATGCCTGTCTGGCTGGGACTGATTATGCTTGCCGGTATCGTGGTCAACAACGCAATTGTGTTACTTGAATATATAGAACTGCAACGCAAACAGGGGCTGGCCCTGAACGCAGCTATCACAGAAGCGGTACGCCTGCGTCTGAGACCGATATTGATGACTACTCTGACAACTATTGTTGGCCTGACACCTCTGGCCAATGCCTGGGGTGATGGGGGAGAAATGCTCAAGCCACTTGCAGTGACGATTATATCCGGATTATCCTTTTCACTACTGGTCAGCCTGGTTATGATACCCGTGTTATACCAGCTGTTTCACATCCGCCGCTGACCATGAACGAACCAAGGTCCCACTAGCTATTGGCGGAAGAAAATCCGCACTATTTTTTGCCATTGAGCTGTTCAGCCAGGTATCATGTTTGTTGCATACACTCAAAACATACTCCTTGCTACGATAGTCGCCAGACGTATAAAGTTTCTTCTATAAAAGCAATATACTTGTGTGATCTTTTCGGGCCCGAGCACGACGCCTTATGGCAGATCGGTTATTTGCAGGCATCTTTTCTGTACCCGCTTACTTCCTCATGACTGCAGGCAGTACAAGCACTAGCGTATGTTTTTTCAGATTTGTCAGATAAAATGCTACACACCGGTACATATTCCATTGTGCATACCTCAGGCCGCGGATCTTTGCAGACGACATCCATATCCTGACTGACCACCCCCTGGATGATCGGTTCCTGACTGGCCGCCTCCTGATTACAGGCAGTTGCCAAAAACGGCATGGCGAATACCAGTAGTAGCGTTATTATTTTCATGTATATCCTTAAGTTATTCCGCCCAAAAAGCTCAGTTAATATAGCTCATCTGCCATGCCAGTATCAAACAACCCTGTATTTCCATGTTCACGATATGGCTTTGGCCTCGTGTATCAGAGCGTTACTGTTGGGTTGCATATTGTAATGCATCAATCTGTGTTGCATACCAGAATGCTGCTGTTGATAGCGTCTCAAAACCTACGTTCAGTGCGGCAAGTGCTCGCTGCTCTAACTCGTTGTTATTTATCAAGCGCGCGTAGTCGAGGCTGGTACGAATCAGTACGGCCGATGCAGACGGTAACGAACCATCTGATATAACCGGCTCACGTGCGCCATATTGCACCAGTACCTTTTCAGATTGCTGCCAGCCTTTCGGGCTATAAAAACGTTGCCAGCCTTGCTCAATTATCTGACCGGTTACTTTACGATCTTTACCGGTCAGTTTCGACCAGGCCAGCATTCCCTCGGCCACATAGGCATAGTCCTCCAGTGCAGCTTCACCAAATGCACCGCGTTTACCTATCGCCCTTTGTAAACGCTTGCCGTCCCATAGCTTATTGACCAGGTAATTACGTACTGCCCGGGCAGCATCGCGGTAACGCGACTCTTTATATTGTGCTGCCGCATTTGCAAATGCCTTTAATGCGAGCGCATTCCATGCACCCAGACGCTTGGTATCACGTGGCAAGCTGCGTTTATTTCGTTCAACAAGTAATTTTTTCCTGATCTGTTTCAGCTCTTTCTGTAACTGCTGTTGGTCCATTTTTAAAACAACCGAGGCCTCTGACATGCTTTGCTTTCTGACCAGATGATGTCCGGCATCCAGCGCCGGCGCATGATCCAGTTTCCATACCGTATTGGCCATTACACGCTGCTGTTTACTTAACAGCTTATCCAGCTGTTTGTCTTGCCAAAGATAGGAGCCCCCTTCGATACCTTTGCCATCTACTGCCGACAGGCTGGCGATAAATACACCATCGGCATCACGAAATGTAGTCAGCATAAAATCAAGTGTCTGACGTGCCACTCTGTCATAGGCGTCAGATTTAAATATGTTCGCGGCACGCCTGTACAGGTCAGCCAGCATGGCATTGTTGTACAGCATCTTTTCAAAGTGCGGAATTTGCCAGGCCGGATCTACCGTGTATCGATAAAAGCCACCTGCCAGGTGATCAACCAGTCCCTGTGACATCATTTGATCCAGCGTTAGCTTCAGAAAGTTACCAAGAATTTCATCGTGATTTTTCTCATACACAGTCAGTAGCGCGGATAGTTGAGGCGACATCGGGAATTTGGTTTGCTCGCCAAATCCGCCCAGTAGTTCGTCAGCGCGCGCCAGGGCATCCTGTTGCAGGATCGATGTGTAGACCTCACCCAGATCTTTGGCCAGATCCGGGCCATCTGACAATGAACTGCGTGTCATCACCTCGGATGCATCTTCCGCCATATCCTTCAATTCGTCGGCATCTTTTTCCCAACGGTTGTCTATGTTAACCAGCAAATCCAAAAAATTTGCCGGCGGCAAGTATACAATTCCGACCAGTGGATGACCTTGCGGCGTGATAAACACATTGAGCGGCCAACCAGCATGCCCACGGGTACGTTCAACAAAATCGATCAGCTTGCTATCCAGGGCCGGCTGCAATTCCCGGTCTACCTTGACCGCGATAAAGTTATCATTCAGGAATTTCGCAATTTTTTCATTCTGATATGATTCACGCTGCATCACGTGGCACCAGTGACAGGCGAAATAACCTATCGACACATAGACCAGCTTGTTTTGCTTGCGCGCCTGCTCGAAAACTGCATCACCCCATTCCTGCCAGTTGACAGGGTCGTCACCATGCATGGCAAGATAGGGGGAGGGGTGGTCTTTCAGGACGTTGGCGGCCAGACCTGTTGCAGACAAGCCTGTCAATGTAATCGCCACGAACAGGGGCAGTAGTAACCGGAATTTACGCATAGACCACCCGTTTTTTATAGTGTGATCATAGTATGACAAGTTATTGAGCCAGATATTCCATCTGAGATGAAATCAGTCTCTCATTCCCACACATCGCGCAGGAATGCCTATCTGGCTCTAGTATAGCGCTGTATGGATTCCCACGCGGAGCGTGGGAACCAGGATAGGCGGAGCCTGGAAACCCGGAACATTTTAATAGCTAGTCATTGCGAGGCACCTCGCAGTGACTACAATCTTTAATGATGTGCAGCATGCTCGGCATCGTCCATTGCCTTACGATCTCTGGCCGCCTTGTCCATGATGGTTTTTTCGACCGATCTGGCCTTGTCCATCGGGCGTTGGGTCGCATCGTACATTTCCTGGTTTTCTGGCGACTGCGTGTTTACTGATTGCGACGAGCTACTGTCATCACTGCTACAGGCAATCAGGCCTGCGCTGGCCAGAATCAATGTGCCAAACATCAGCTTATTTATTTTCATCTTCGTTTCCCTTGTTATTTTTTGTTGAATTATCACCATCAGTATCAGTCTTGTTTTCTTTTTCCATTTCGTCGTCCAGCGCATCCATTTCATCATCTATGCGATCCAGCTCGTCATCCATATCTTCTTCACTCATGCGCTCATAGTCTGCTGCCAGTTCAGGTTCAACGACTGTGGCCGCAGCACTACTGGTAGTCGTCGGGCTAGCAGGCTCCGGATTTGCTACTGCTCCACCGATGTTGTTTTCTTCCTGCTCGTCTTCGTAGTAAAAATCATCTTCTTCATCACGTTTGGGCACATAGAAACGTGAAAATATAATCCCCAGTTCAAACAATAGCCACATCGGTATTGCCAGCAGGGTTTGTGATATTACATCCGGCGGTGTGAGTAGCATGCCCACTACGAAAGCGCCCACAATCACGTACGAACGCTTGGCCCTGAGTTTTTCCGGTGTGGTTACACCCATCCATACCAGTACCACGGTAATTATGGGTATTTCGAATGAAACACCAAACGCAAATAACAGGGTTAGCACAAAATCCAGGTACTTGCTGATATCGGTCATCACCGCTACATTTTCAGGCGTAACGCCGGTAAAAAACTTGAACACCAGCGGGAACACCACAAAATAGGCGAAGACCATGCCCAGATAAAACAGCACAGTACTGGCGAACAACAAAGGCATGGCCATGCGTCGTTCGTTCTGATAAAGACCCGGTGCCACAAAACGCCAGATCTGATGCAGGATATAGGGCATGCACAGGAAGATGGACAGCACCAGCGTGAGCTTGAACGGGGTTAAAAACGGTGATGCGACATCAATCGCTATCATGGTGCTGCCTTCAGGCAGATGGCGTGTCAGGGGGCCAGCGAGCAGGGTATACAGATCATTAGCAAAATAAAACAGTGATAGAAATATGATCACCACGGCCAGCACGACACGCAACAGCCGGTCTCGCATCTCGACCAGATGCGATACAAAGGTCATTTCCTCTTCGGGTTTCACCTCGGAAGTATTGTCAGCTGATGCGTTTTTGTTGTTGCTCATCGTCTGTCGAAGTTGTTTCAGGAGGGGTTTCGTTAATATCTGATTTATCAGATTCGGCTGATTCACTATCGGATGATTTGAGCAAATATTCTTTGCGCGCCTCGCTCAGATTCTGCTTTGCTGCTGCCACGCTGCCTGATATAGACTCACGGGTGTCTTCATCCAGTATGTCAAAAGCCGATGCCGACTCCTTGTGTTTGGCAATCACCTTACGTAATTCGTCTGCAGCCAGTTCTCTGTCGATATCCTCGCGCACGGACTGCACCAGTCGTCGGGCCTTACCTGTGAGGATGCCCGCCTTGCGCGCAAGACCCGGCAGACGGTCTGGCCCAATCACCAGTAACGCCACGACACCTATCAGGCTGAGTTCCCAGAATCCGATATCAAACATGATGAATCCGCAGTCGGATCGTGATGATCCGTTAAGGTAAGACCAGCAGTTGTTCAGGCCTTGTCTTTGTCAGTCTTCTTTTCGGTGACTTCGCCTTCGATAATGTCACCTTCCTTACTTTCCAGCTTTTCAGAAGTATCCGCAGCGGGCTTGTCTTCACCGTCCTTGACCGCCTTTTTAAAACCACGGATGGCGCCACCCAGATCACCGCCCAGATTGCGCAGTTTTTTGGTGCCAAACAACAACAGGATGATACCCAGAATAATTAATAATTGTGTAATACTTGGAGCCATTGCTCACTCTCCGACTAAATTCGATTAAATCATGGTGCATGACACACCCGGCTTTACCCGGCTCTGTCATTTCCTGCTGGCCTTTTCCTCGACACCGGAAACACCGAAGCGACGCCCCAGTTCTGCGAGCACCTCATCCGGATGGATGTCCATTGATGCCAGTAAAACCAGCGTGTGAAACCACAAATCAGCGGTTTCATAGATCACTTTGTCCCGGTCTCCATCCTTGGCAGCCATGACTGTTTCGGTTGCCTCTTCACCGATCTTTTTCAGAATGGTGTCCAGACCGCGCGCATATAAACCAGCCACATAAGACGATTCCGGATCCGCCTGCTTACGTTCTTCCAGAACCTGTGCCAGTTCTTTAAGTATATCACTCATTATACTGTTATACCGTGGATTATGTCTGAATCAGGAATACATCTGCTTTGGATCCCTGAGTACCGGATCTACCGTTACCCATTGATCATCCTGAAGTTTTTTATAAAAACAGCTGTGGCGGCCGGTATGGCAGGCAATCCCACCTTTTTGTTCAACCGTGACCAGCACCACGTCATTATCGCAATCGAGCCGTATTTCGCTGACTACCTGCTGGTTGCCTGATTCCTCGCCCTTGTGCCACAAACGCTGGCGTGAGCGTGACCAGTACACCACGTGACCGGTTTCGACCGTCAGGCCAAGAGACTCTCGGTTCATCCAGGCCATCATCAGGATATCGCCTGTACCATGCTCCTGGGCTATCACCGGCACGAGGCCGTCTTTGTCCCACTTGATTTCATCCTGAAACGACATGTTACAAGCGAACCTCTATACCCTGGTCAGCCATATACTGTTTGGCCTGGCCGACAGTGTATTCACCAAAATGAAAAATGCTGGCCGCCAGTACGGCATCGGCACCGCCCTGAAGTACCCCTTGTGCAAGATGATCCAGATCACCCACACCACCGGATGCA
>DRJJ01000308.1 GCA_011052255.1 Gammaproteobacteria bacterium
GACGGGCTTGCACTCGTACGGCACTTTACCGCGCATATCCACATTCATTACGCATTCCTGTTTGCGGCGGCGGGTTTTCATCCGGTCCAGGAATTCAAAAGTATGTGAACCAGACACCACATGCTCGATAACCAGGTGTTTACTGCGCGCATTCTGGTCCGTACGCATGTAGTGTTTTAGCGTGGCAACATTATGTTCTTTATAAGGTTTTTCCATTCGTCGCTCGATATTTCCAAGTCAGGATTGTTACATTCTCTCCACTAATGTGGCTTCTCCAGGATATATCGGCAACCAGCTTAGTGGCTTAAGGGAAAAATCTTAACAAACTGGGTTAAATACCAGTGGCTATGTTATTGAATGGTCTGGCTAATACTTGTCTCAATCGCCTTGATGATGATAGATTCGACCTCTGCCAGAATCGGATTTGCCGGGCTATTGGCAGCAGCAGCCGTCGGTCGCACAAATAGTATGCGGGTCTTGCCGCCTTTTTGTACCAGCGATATACGCAGTGGGCACAGTGCCAGCATATCCGGGTCTTTATTGGCAACCTGATTCACATACCAGACATTACAAACAACCAGACTGCGTATATCCTCCAATTTGTTGCGATTATAGTCTTCTCCCCAGCGTTCCTTGAAACGGGCCATGGTTTCGCTGATATGTGGTTCCAGCACGACAAAGAAGTTACTGGTCTCAAGATTGTCATACAGTTTTTTGTAAACGGCACTTACCGGCTTATCGATAGTGGCGATGTATATATTCGGGTTCCCGGCGTAGCTACGGGAAAAAGTTAAAACCGAAAAGAAGACAAGCAGTGGTATTAGCAATCGTTTCATGATCATCCTTTGAAAATACAGGTCAGGGCAAATTTATTCATCTTCACGAGTCACAGTGGCTGTCAGTTTATTCGCGGGCATTGACAGAACCAGTATCATCGGTTGGCAGCAGACTTCGCAATCTTCAATATACTCACCTGTCATATCCGCCAGATCAACCACTTTAACCTGGGACTCACCGCAGTATGGGCAACTTATGGTTACCGGTTCTTCAGGATTCATATGCAACCGCCTTCGATCAGCATCATTATTATGTGATAATAGCGTGAATATAACTATAGGCCAGTGTCTCAGGCAGTTAATTGAGCCAAATCCAGCGGAAAACAAATGACAACAGAATATATTGACAATGATGCGACACTAAAAAACTTTTGCGATGAGTTACAACAACACGATACATTATTTCTGGATACGGAGTTTATCCGTGAGACCACTTATTATCCGGTTCTGTGTCTGATACAGGTCGCTACTGCTGAGCACTCCGCCTGCATTGACCCAATAACAATTAACGATTTAAGTCCGTTAATGGATGTGCTGTATAACGCGAAAATCACCAAGGTCGTACACGCAGGACGGCAGGACATGGAAATTCTGTTTCAGTTAAATGGCAAACTCCCCTCTCCGCTGTTTGATACCCAGATAGCGGCAGCATTTCTGGGCTATGGTGAACAGATAGGTTATGGCGAGCTGATAAACCGTGAGCTTGGAGTGCAGTTGGACAAGTCGCACAGTCGCACAGACTGGAAAAAACGTCCATTAAGCACGGCGCAAGTGGAGTATGCGCTGGATGACGTTCGTTATCTGGCAAAGGCATACCCCAGGTTGGTAGAAAAACTGCAATCATTGCGCCGTCTGCAATGGGTACAGGAAGAATCTGCTGGCCTGGAACAGTCAGTATTATATACCAACCCACCTGACAAAATGTGGCTAAGGTCAAGCGTGCCAGCAGCTTACGTGGCAAGGCATTGGCCGTGCTGCAGAAATTGGCTGCCTGGCGTGAGCAGACGGCTGTTGATCGAGATAGTCCACGCCGCCGCATCCTGGCAGACGATGTTTTGCTCACACTGGCGCGACAGCAGCCATCAGATATGGATAGCCTGACCAGAATTCGTGGTCTGCATCCGTCATTTCTGAAACACTATGCCAATACAATTATGGAAATCATTCAACAGTCACCTGATAAACCAGATACCAGTGACCTGAAGGAAAAACCGACAAGCGCAGTAGATTCCGCCCTGCTGGATGGGGCCAGTGCCTTACTGCGCCTGTGTGCGGACCGCGCAGGGATCTCTACAGGTGTGCTGGCCAATCGTGCTGATATCGAGAAACTGGTGCGCGATAAGGATGCTGGGATAGCACTGATGCAGGGCTGGCGCTTCCAGATAGCTGGACAGGAGTTGCAGCAGTTTCTTAACGGCAAAGTTTCACTGTCGGTAACGGATGGCAAACTAGTATTTAGTGAAAGATGATAGTAATTATATTTAATAAAAACAGTATACTAATCATTATATCTAATTTTATTTCTAGTTATTAACCAACATTTTCTGTACGCTATCAAAGCGCCTGACCCATGGCTGTTTTGCCAGCATGCTCTCAGGCATGGATTTGATTGCACGCTGTGCCAGCGCGGGTGATTCGAAGTCACCAATCACCAGACCATGCCAGGTACTCTGACCATGTTTGAATCGGAAAATGGCGGCGGGCTGATTAATTTTGTTGGCCTGCCAGAAACGTTTGATGTTACTTTCTGATGGGCCCGCCATCATCTGTATGGTGAAATGCCGGGCGGGACGATCCCGGAGCCAGCCAGAAGATGCAGTCAGGCTGTGATAGTTCCGTATGGCGGTAACCTCAGTCTGCGAGTTCTTCCCGTTTATCTGGCTCATCACTCTTTGTGCCGGGGCATAACCACTGTTTGCGGCCTTACTTAACCAATCCAGCGCCCGTTTTTCATCGATGCGGGTACCGCGTCCAAACAGTAGTGCGATACCATAATTGTACTGAGCCGGTTCATAGGATTGTAATGCCGAGCGTTTCCACCAGGTTAATGCCAGCCAGTCGTCTTTTTTCACACCGCGACCATGCTTGTACGCATTACCAAGGTTGAACTGAGCCTTGGCGTGGCCCTGATTGGAGGCTGCACGGAACCAGTATGCAGCTTGTAGATAGTCCTGCTCGACGCCCTTGCCTTCATGGTACATAGTGGCCAGATAGAATTGCGCATCTGCATGACCCTGATCAGACAGGATTTTGAGTTTGCTGGCAGTATTCTCATAGTCGCCCTTCTGGTATTGCTGTATCGCTTGCTCAGGAGCTGCAGCCTCTGTGACAGGCGTTGCAAGAAACCCTGTCAGAGAGATCAGACTGTAAAACACTTTCACTATCTTCTTCATGCTGTTGTAATCTGTTTTTTATTGAATGATAGAGGTTCGATAATTCTGTTCAGACAGCCTAAGGTATTCATTTGGCCATTTGCCTGTTCAGGTCAAAATAAGCTTGATATCAGGTTCAGACCTTATCACACGCTACACTGTTCATATACCAACCAGCCCGAGCCTTTAAAGTTATCATTATGTTATTACTCGTCTTTACCGCTGTCACCCTCATTATCCTGCTGTTACTCAGCGCTGTCCAATGTATACGACGGCTAAGGCGTGGAAAACTGCTGGCCGCCAGTCGCTCAGCTGTCATTAGCCTGATACTACTGAGTCTTGCTGCAGTAGCCGTACTGGCAGGTATGAACATATTGACCTACCAGCGCCTGCGCTTTGAGCAGGCTGTCGCCACGCTATCTTTCATGCAGCTTGGGCCCCAGGCCTATCAGGCACAGATTCGTATGGCAGACACGCAGTCAACGCACACATTTACGATTGCCGGGGATGAGTGGCAAATGGATGCGCGAGTAGTTATCTGGCAACCTATGGCCAACCTGCTTGGTCTGGATGCCCTGTTCCGGCTTGAGCGTCTTGCAGGTCGCTACCACAGGCTCTCACAGGCCCGTAGTCAGCTCCCCTCGGTTCACGATATGCATATTTCTGATTGGGTGGATTTCATAGCCTTGATCAAGCGTCTGCCATCAGGGATGGAC
>DRJJ01000309.1 GCA_011052255.1 Gammaproteobacteria bacterium
TAACAGGGCGCAATATGTGTGATTTTTTCATGGTATATACCTATGTCTGACAATATTAATTTATTGTACGCCTATAACTATAGCGTAACGTATGACGAGATTTTTTAAAGCTGGATTCCCTCGTGCAAGAGCGTAACGGACCTCAATCCCAAAGCCAGGCGGCACCGCGTACACCGCTGGAGTCGCCATGTTTTGCCTGAAGGAGTTGTGTATCAACCCGGTCTGAAAAAACATACTCATCCCAGATTGCCTGGACATTTTTGTACAGACGCTGGGTATTAGATAACCCTCCGCCCAATACGATAACTTGTGGATCGATGATATTGATTACGCTGGCCAGTCCTCGTGCCAGTCGGTTTTCGTATTCGCATAGTATGAAATCAGACTGTTTGTCGCCCTGCTCTGCCGACTTCACAATATCAAGGGCTGTCATGTTTTTGCCTGTGTGTCTTTTGTAATCAGCGGTTAACGCCGGCCCAGATAACCAGGTTTCAATACAGCCTTGTTTACCACAATAGCACTCAGGCCCCGGTAGCTCGTTTTGTTGGGGCCAGGGTAATGGATTGTGCCCCCATTCACCGGCAATGGCGTTATAGCCTGTAAGCAGCTTTCCATTCACGACAATCCCCCCACCTGTGCCGGTCCCCAGAATCACACCGAATACACTGCTAGCATGGCTGGCCACCCCATCGACCGCCTCGGACAGGGCAAAACAATCAGCATCATTGGCCATGCGAACAGGACGATCCAGCATATGCTGTAAATCCTGCTGCACTGCCTGACCGATTAGACAGGTGGAGTTGGAATTTTTTATTCTGCCGGTGGCAGGTGAAATAGCGCCGGGTGTAGCAATGCCAACCGTGCCTTGTTGCGCTAAAGTAGCTTCGAGCGTGCAGACCAGATCAACAATGGTTTGCAGGGTGGCTTGATAGTCACCTGCCGGAGTGGGCTGTCGTTGGCGATAAACTTCTGTGTCGCCGTCTAGCGCAATGACTTCTGTCTTGCTGCCGCCCAGATCTACGCCGATGCGTATTGCCATGCCTTTTATTACCAGGCGGCCCAGCCTGCCAGTGAGATAAGCGCTATAACAATGACCCAGGCCAGCAAACTACGAAGCACCAGCCCACGCGCGGCACGTATCGCAGTAGTTTCCAGCCGAGGGTCTTCACCTTCTGTTACCGCGCTCTCGAATCGATCAAGGTGAATCGCTCCGTAACCGGCATAACGCAATATGGTCTGGTTGGTTATACCGATATCGGCTGACGTGGTGTTTTCATGGTCACGCCATTCGTGTATCGCCTCTTCAAAACTGCCGGTCAGCGCATAGCCGATGGCCAGCAGCCTGACAGGTAACCAGTCCAGTATGCCTTGTAAACGCTTTGCTGTATTTTGAAAAGCCTGATCTTCGATCCAGCCTGGTGCCGGATGTACATGAAGCAGCCAGGTCAGACGATACAGCAAGGCACCCAAAGGACCCAGCAGCACAAACCAGAATATCACTGAAAACAAGCGCTCCACCGGTTGTGTCAGTATCGCATCGGTCATTAATCGTACCGGATCCGATGACCCTGTATCAGTCTCAAGGCCTAACTCTGTTGTATGTAATACCGCTGCCTCATCGTCACCGCGCTCATGGGCGGCAATACAATCGTCTATGGTTTTTTCAACAGGGTCGTAGCGCAGACAATATCCCAGTACAAATATACTCAATGCCAGTAATGGCAAGTCCAGCGCAAAGCCATCAAGTGCATTTTGTAACAAGGTCATGAGTATCACCAGGGGCAGCAATACTGACAAAACACCAGCAGGGCCTGACCAGATTGACCAGCCACCAAGCATATTATGTATACGGACGCCATAAGCTTGAAACCAGTGGTAGTTTCTGTGGGGCGTAACCCAGGGTGAGAACAATTCCAGTGCAATACAAATGACGGTTGCAATCAGAATCATGCTATTTTTCCTAAGTTGTCGTTATTGGATCTGCCTGCATTCACACGCAATGACAGTATCTTTATGAATTACTCAATGTTCCCTTGACTTGATTCTATCATCTGGCGCAAACGAGGCCAGTCAAAATATTCACCCGGGTCGGTTTTCCGTCCCGGGGCGATATCACTATGGCCAGTTATATCCTTTGCGCTCAGTCCTGGGCAGGCATCCAGCAGGCACTGTATCAGGCCCGCGAGACAGCTATACTGCTGATCGGTATAGCGGGTATCATCTGTACCCTCCAGCTCTATGCCTATTGAAAAATCATTGCAATGATCACGCTGCTTATAGCGGGATTTCCCCGCATGCCAGGCCCGCTCATGTACTGGCACAAATTGCACCAGATCACCATCACGGCGTATATAAAAATGACTGGATACTTTCAGATCTTGTATTGGTTCGAGAGCTGGATCGGATTTGCAATCCAGCTTATTACAAAAAAACTGCTCTACTTCCTGACCGCCAAACCGCCCCGGCGGCAGGCTGATGCCATGTATCACAAGCAGACTGATATCATCCGGGTCCGGACGCTGATCATAATTAGGGGAAACAAGCTGATATGATTCCTGCACCAGTCCAGTATCAACATTCAGTTTCAAGTGTGTCTTCCCGTGCCGAATGCTCGCAGGCAGTTACAATAGCTTACCGAAAGCGATCACGCCGCCATTTGAACCGCCATATAATCAAGCCCGGCGCGGTCTTTCAACAATTTTTCAAATATCCCCAGAACGGTAGCCGAGTCCATTCCTAGTCGGGTTAAAATTGAGTCGGGCAGTTCGTCATTCAATTCATCCCCTACATCGATAGTGCTGAGAAGACGGTTTGAAATAAGGGCCAGGTTGGCATAGGTTGCATGAGAATCACAATATTCAGGATCATGATGTTCCCGTACCGCAATCAATAATTCGCCCGGCATATCCCATGCTTCCATCAACCAGCTACCTACTTCTGCGTGGGTGACGCCGAGGACCTTCTCCTCAAGTGCACTCAATGGCACATCGGGGTATTTATTGACCGCCTTGTTCAGCATCGCGAATTCTTCAGGGAATAATTGACCCAGCGCCAGTAGACCAATATTTTGCAGCAAGCCAGCCAGGTATGCCTGACCGGGTCGTGGCCTGTGTACTGATTTAACCACAGCACTTAAACGCTGCACCAGCATCGCACTGTAAACGGCATGTTGCCAGAACGCCTTGAGCCCCAGTGTACCGTTTGCCGGAATACGGAACGATTTACCCAGCGCAATGCCCAACGCCATGTCCATTACCATATCAAACCCAAGCACTCGGCTAATGGCCTGATGCAGGCTGTCTATTTCACCCCGATAGCCGTAAAACGATGATTTGGCATAACGCATCAACTGAGCAGCCAATGATGGGTCTTGTTCAATCACTGCCGCCAGATCATGCGAGTTGGCGTAGGGGTTGGAGCTGATCTGTATAATTTCTGATGCCATCTTAGGCATGGCAGGCAATGAATCCAGTTTTTGCAGTCTTGCACGGATTTTCTTTCGGCGCTGCTCAACCGAACTGCTTGAGCGCGGGCCTGATTTCTGTGACCGGGTACTGGTTGCACTGGCTTTGCTTGTGCTGGCTTCATTTACGACAGCTTTCGCGACAGGCCTGACCGTAGCCGCTTTTACTTTAGTAGCTGATTTGGTTTTCACTACTGGTTGAGTTGCGCTAACTGATCTAGCTTGTGCCGCTGTACTTTTTGCAGCGCTACTACCTGCCCTGGCTGATTTACTTTTAACAGCTGATTTCTTTTTTATTATCGACCGAGGTGTTATGTCTTTTTGCTGTGTCGTGGAGCTTTTGCTTTTAGCTACCGGAATACTTGCTTTGGCAGGTTTGCGCGCCACTGCAGATCTGACCGGCTTGATTTCCTCAGCCAGTTTTGCAACATCTACTTTTCCTGCGACCGTTGTAGTGACACTGGAACGCCGTGATCTTGCAGGCTCATACCAGATAGCCTTACGCTGTATGGCACGAAAATCATCACCCCGTATACGGCACAGAGTCCGCTCATCCAGTGAAAAATAAACGGCATCAAAATCTGCCAGACGGCGGTCTATATATGCGTCCAGATTATAGATATCTGCCAGGGGTACACAAAAACCTGCAGGGCAATCAGGATAGCGCCTATGAATTTCATCACTGCCAAGCAGCTTGAAATTACGCCGAAATTTTTTGTTTATCATGGCCGGGTCAGGGCGATCGGTGGCGGGGTATACCAGCATGCGTTCGCCCAGGCTATCTTCCAGTAAAACTGCTTCCGCCAAAGCGTTTTTTTCATAGCCCATATCACGCATCACATCCAATGAACTACGGCCAGCAGGATGATTCAGGAATTGATATTCAACTCCCTGCTTATCCAGATAACGCATGAAGCGTTTTAGTACTGCAAAAAGAGACATGATCCTTACCTGACACACTATTTCTACGTTAGGGACATCAAAATACCACAATCCATGTACGGCCTCTACCCGTATACCTTAACTAGTAATATAAGGCAATTTACGCTGGCATAACAGCTAAACCTGATAACCGGGAGTTATTCACTGCTAAAAGGCAAAATCAATAGAGTTTTTAGCACTCCTACCTGTTTCACCCGGTTGCGGTTCGTGGCAAAATAGTCCGGGCGCGCGTCAGCAGCCAACCATCAAGGATTCAGGGTGAAAAAATTATTATTAATCATTAGTTTAAGTATTGTTTTTGGTGCCTCATGGGCTGAAACACGCTATGTCTCGGATCAGTTTGAGATTACTATGCGTACCGGGAAAAGCAGCCAGAACCAGATCAAGCGAGTCCTGAAAAGCGGCACTGCGCTGATCGTTATCCGGGTCGACAAGGAGTCGGGCTACACTAATGTCCGCACTGAAGGTGGCACTGAGGGATGGGTGCTCAGTCGCTATTTAATGAAAAGCCCACCCGCCCGTCAGCAGCTAATAGCAGCGAAAAGCAAGATAACGAAACTGGAGAAAACGGTAGTCGAGCTGCGCAGTCAGCTCAACACCACGTCCAGCGATAAAAAGCAGGCCCTTGCAGAACGCAACAAACTCAGTAAGCAAAATACTCGCGTTGGCCATGAGCTGGCCAGGATTAAAAAGGTATCTGCCAATGCAATCAGACTGGCACAGGAAAATGAAGAGCTGAAGCTGAGCACCGACAAGGCCAAGCGCGAGATACAAATGCTCAGACAGGAATACGAGTCTCTGGATGATCGCAGCAAGCGTGACTGGTTTATCGTCGGCGCAATTGTGGTGGTATTCAGTATGTTGTTCGGTATTTTATTAACGCGGATACGCTGGAAACGTAAAACAAGCTGGAGCGACCTGTAGAGGTCTTTTAATCAACTTTGAACAGTCCCGGGAAAGGTTGGTTGCCCATCAGCAAAGCCTTTCCTGCCAGCAAACCGATGGTACTGACATAGGTAATCGGTTCCGTCAGGATGTGATTATGTGCGGCCGATCGGCTGGCACCAGCATAAACATACTAAACCAGGGAAGTGGAATGAAAATGAGCCCGCTGAGCATAGCGCCAGGTTTTCGCAGCACTCTTCTGGTCATGTACTTCCGGGTTGGCAGCTATGCCTCTGTTAATATAGTCCTTGAAATAATCTTCATTAACCCCGAAACCAATTCCCATCACGATGCCAAACAACAGTCCCGCCATCA
>DRJJ01000310.1 GCA_011052255.1 Gammaproteobacteria bacterium
GCTGCTGTCATATACCACACTGGTGTGCCCATCATTCATTAACCGACGTACTATGTTGGCGCCCATGCGCCCCAGACCCAGCATACCTAATTGCATCACAGACTCCTGTTCAGACTTGTATGCGTTCTATCCTAGTCCTGATAGGTTAATGCAACAACCACACATGCATAGATGATTATTTAACACCCTGCACGGTCACATGCCATTGACTCACACCATGCCATGCGGGACTATCAGACCATATGCCTACAGTTGTTAACATGAGCTGCACCAGAGAGGAATACTATTGAAGGTCATTGCGGGCGATATTGGTGGTACCAAAACATCACTGGCACTGTTTGACGTCAGCGGCACCAAACCGGACATGCTGGTTATGGAAACCTGGCCCAGTCAGGACTATGCATCCCTGGACGACATTATTAAGCTATTTATCAGCACCCGGCCCGGTACTTATGAGTATGCCTGCTTTGGCGTTGCCGGTCCGGTACGCAACGGCATCAGTCAAACCACCAATCTACCCTGGCATATCGATGCACAAAAGCTGGCGCAAACAGCAGGGGTTCGCCGGGCCTGGTTACTGAATGATCTGGAGGCAAATGCCTGGGGCATTAACGCACTGGATGATGAGGATTTCTGTATCCTTAATGAAGGGCAACCCGATGCTTACGGTAACGCCTGTGTCATTGCCGCCGGCACCGGGCTTGGGCAGGCCGGCATCACGATGGATGGCCAGCATCTGCGACCTTTTGCATCAGAAGGCGGACACGCAGACTTTGCGCCGCAAACTGAAATGGACATTGCATTACTGCGCTACCTGCAACAACGTTATGGCCATGTAAGCTGGGAACGCGTGGTATCCGGTATGGGGCTGGTTAATATCCATGAATTTCTTCACGCTCACTATGGCACCGAACCACCACGCTGGCTGGTCGATGAAATGGCTAAAGAAGACAAGGCCGCCGCTATTTCAAAGGGTGCGCAGTCAGGTCAATGTGAGATCTGCAGTGAAACCCTTGATATGTTTGCACGACTGTATGGTGCCGAAGCCGGTAACCAGGCGTTGAAGATCATGGCCACCGGCGGCGTTTATATCGGTGGTGGCATTGCACCTAAAATTCTCGACAATCTCAGAGAACCTGCCTTCATGCAAGGATTCTGTGGCAAAGGGCGTATGCAATCCCTTATGCAAAGCATGCCGGTAAAGGTGATTTTGAATGACCGCACTGCGCTATACGGACCAGCGGTGTATGCGGCTACTCTTTTGAATCAGTCTGACAAATCAATGTAGGTCGGGTTACGCTATCGCTAACCCGACCTACAGTACTACTGTTGCAAGATAGAACCACGCATGAGTCAGCTGCTGCCTTTTTTCATTTCCTTGCCTGCCGCGGCACGCTGTCGTCTGACTTCTTTTGGATCAGCAATCAACGGACGGTAGATCTCAACACGATCACCCGCCTTGAGTTCCTTGTCCATTTTAGTCAGCTTGCCAAAAATCCCGACCTTGCAATCATCGATATCCAGATCCTGAAAATATCCACTAATACCCGATCTTAATATGGCCTGCTTTACCGTGGTGCCCTGATCCACTTCCAGTGCCACTATCTGCTGTTCATCAGGCATCGCATAGGCCACTTCCACCTGTATCTTGTCAGCCATTGCGGTACACCTGATCTGCACGCTTGCAAAAAGCATCTATCAGTCCATCAACAATCTTGCCAAACACCGGCCCGATGACCATGCCCATCATACGACTTGAGTATTCAAATTCCATATCAACTGATATCTTGCTGGCGTTTTCTTCCAGCGCATCAAACTGCCAGAACCCCTGCAAATGCTTAAACGGACCTTCCACCAGCCGTATTTCTATCATTTTATTCTTTTGTGTTCTGTTTACCGTGGTAAAGCTTTTGTTCACAGCACCCACGGCGATCTCGATACTGGCCTTTGCGTGATCTTCGTCACGCTCAATTATGGTTGTGGATTTACACCAGGGAAGAAACTCCGGATATAATTCAATATCATCGACCAGATGGTACATCTCGCTGGCCTTATGCATAACCAGAGCACTTTTTTTAACACTTGGCACTTATTTTCCGCCTGAACTAATGATTAATTAAACGACCTAACCACATTAACGCACCGGTCGCATTCAATAATACGATAAATATCGCAGTCGGTGCCACATAACGCACCAGCGTGCGCCAGCAATGATATGCCCAGTCCGGTAATGATAACTCCTGCCGGGTTACCTCGGCCTTCAGCAACCAGCCACTGAAGATTGCGATCAGTATCCCGGACACAGGCAGCAGGAACTTGGCGGTCAAATAGTCGATCATCGCAAAAAAACTCAGGTCATAAAACCTGTTTTCAAGCCCCGGATCATAATGGCCCAGCCAGACCGACACCGCCGTCAACATATCACGCAGGGTCAGGCCCGTGAATGCCAGCATGCTGCCCAGACCCAGGAACCAGACACTAAAGCCTGCCCAGGCACTGGCACGAGGCCGTGTCATACCCCGGGTTTCAACCAGCCATGCGACGGCCGGTTCCAGTAAGGAGATGGCAGACGTCAGTGCCGCAATACTCAACAGGATAAAGAACAGGGTTCCCATCAGCGTACCTGCCGGCATTTGACCAAATACGTATGGGAAGATACGAAACAGTAACCCAGGGTCAGACTGAATCATGACTCCTTCCAGTTGAAAGCTGAACACCAGTGGAAAAATAGCCAGACCCGCGAGTATCGCAACCAGCGTGTCAGTAAGAATAATCGCAATACTCAGACCGCATATGGAAGAGCGTTGCCCGATATAGGAGCCATACACCATGATCGCACCCATGCCCAGACTCAGGGTAAAAAAGGCATGCCCCATAGCGGTCAGCACAACATCGGGTGTTATCTTGCTAAAGTCAGGATGAAACAGAAAAGCAAAGGCGTTATTAACATCAGCATTTTTGACTGCATACACAACCAGTACAATCAAAATAATACCCAGGGCAGGCATCAGCCATTTTACTGCCAGCTCCAGCCCGTTTTTTACACCACGCGATACCACCATCACGGTAGCCAGCATAAACAGAGTATGCCAGGCCAGTAAGTGTTCCGGGTCAGATGCAAATCGGGAAAACAGGCTGACCACGCCATCCATGGTCTGGCCGGTAAACAGGCCGGATGCAGCACGCACTGTGTACGCAAATGCCCAACCACCAATTACGCTGTAATACGATAGTATCAGGCCGGCAATCAGCATGCCTGTTACACCCAGCCACTTCCATGAACCGGAGAGGCCGTGTACTTTCGCCAGTCTGCGCAAGGTATTCACCGGCGACTGTCGCCCCATACGCCCAAGCATAATCTCGGCCATCATCAAGGGTAAGCCAATCAGGAAAAGACACAACAGGTAAATTAATATAAAAGAACCGCCACCGCTGGAGCCGGCAACGTAAGGAAATTTCCACAGGTTGCCCAGCCCGACAGCCGAGCCGGTTGCGGCCAGGAAAAAAGCATATTTTCCGGCCCATTCTCCATGTATGGCGCCCTTGTCAGTGATCACTGTCCATCCCGGGCATCCGCTACTTCACGATCCAGTTCGCCACTGCGCAGCCTGGCCAGATAGTCTTTCAGCGCAGTACGTACTTTGCCATGCAACATATACAGGCCGATGAAATTCGGTAGTGCCATACTCAGTAATAATAGATCACTGAATTCGAGAATGTTGCCAGCATTACTAACAGAGCCCACGACTATAAACAGTAAAAACGTAATACGGTAAATCATCGAACTACCTTCACCAAACAGGTAGGTCCAGCATCGTTCACCGTAGTAAGACCAGGCAATCATGGTGGAATAGGCAAACAATACAACGGTAACTGACAGGATTAATGGAAACCATGAAATAACCGTGCCGAACGCATAGGCCGTGAGTGCAGCACCCTCCTTGCCGCTAACCAGATCAGCTGTTTCAGGAATGTCGTACACGCCGGTAATAATAATAACCAGTGCGGTCAGGGTGCAGATGACAACCGTATCAATAAATGGCTCCATCAAGGCCACTATGCCCTGACGAACCGGATATTTTACTCGTGCGGTGGCATGGGCGATGGCCGCTGAGCCGATACCTGCCTCGCTGGAAAATGCAGCACGCTTAAAGCCCTGTACCAGCACACCAATCAGGCCACCCGCTCCGGCAGCCGGAGTAAAGGCTTCGGTGAAGATTTTTCCGAATGCAACCGGAACCTGATCCATATTGGTCAGTATAATCCAGATACAGGCCAGTACGTAAATCAGCACCATTAGCGGCACGATTGCCTCAGCGGTATGGGCAATACGGCGGATACCACCAATAATCACCACACCCACCAGAAAGCTCATCACCAATCCAAATATCCAGGGTTGATCAATCAGTATCGGTAGCTGCTGTTTGACGGCATTCAGTGCCTGATTAACCTGAAAGGCGTTACCACCGCCCAGTGATGCGCCAATGGCCAGCACACTAAACAATATGGCCAGCCACTTACCAATCCCGGTCCAGCCCTTCTCAGCAAAACCACGTGACAGGTACTCCATCGCACCGCCCATAATATGGCCATCAGGGCGCACCTCACGATACATCTGCGCCAGCGTCGCCTCGGTAAACTTGGATGTCATACCCAGCAAGCCGGCAATAATCATCCAGAATGTCGCACCCGGTCCGCCGATGATAATGGCGATGGCCACACCGGCGATGTTTCCCAGGCCCACCGTGGCAGACAAAGCCGTAGTCAGGGCCTGAAACGGGGTGACCTCGCCCTCTGTCCCAGGCGTCTGATACTTGCCACGCAATATTCGATAGGCATGACGAAACATGCGTAAGTTGATAAAACCCATGCGTATCGTTAGAAAAATGGCCCCAACAACCAGCCAGGCCACAATGAATGGCATTTCATACTCGCCGGGATAGATATCAAAAAAGAAAACACTGTCCAGATAGCCATTTATTACCCCAAACCACTCATTCAGGGTATTGGCAGCACTACTCTCTGTCTGTGCCAGCGCGGCAGAGGTAGTAAAAAAATATAACACCGGAATCAATAGTCGATACGGCCACTTGATCTTGTTCATACCCCCTTCCCAAAGCGCGTGTGCGCGCCGGTTGTTATTCTTTGAATATTCAGAGACCTTTGCACGAATCGGGTTTTGTTGCAAATCAAGGCATATGGCTGTCTACACGAACCAGACCCATTCCGGTATAATGCCGCCATGGCACGAAAAAAACCAAAAAAATCAAGCAATACCATTGTTTCAAACAAAAAAGCCAGACATGACTACTTTATAGAAGAGAACTATGAAGCCGGCGTGGTGCTGGAAGGCTGGGAAGTCAAAAGCCTGCGTGAGGGCAAGGCACAACTGGTAGACAGCTACGTATTACTCAAGAACGGTGAGGCCTTTCTGCTGGGCAGCCTGATCACGCCCCTGCTATCGGCCTCTACCCACATCAACCCGGAGCCAACCCGTACCCGCAAACTGCTATTGCACAGAGACCAGATCAACAAACTGGTCGCCCTGGTTGACCGTAAGGGTTACGCTGTGATTGCACTGTCGCTGTACTGGAAAAGGGGTCGCGTCAAGGCCGATATCGGTATTGCCAAGGGCAAAAAAGACTATGACAAACGTGCTGTGCAAAAAGACCGCGACTGGAAGCGGGACAAACAGCGCATCCTCAAGCACGGCTAAACCACCCCACCTACCCCTCTATTCGGGAATATCTCACAATCCCTGCGTTAAACCATCACTGTTAAATCTGTCCATTTTGTAGATGATAAGAGCCGACCAAAGCCCACGATGGAGAGCCACATCATGTACGCATTTACTGAAACAGCCACAGACCTGCCGGTACAGGCATACAATGACAGCCACCCCTTTGCAACCGAGTGTTTTGCCATCATCTATCTGGCCGACACGCTTGATAAGCAGCGACAGGCCAGTGTTATCGATAAACTGACGACAACCATAGGCATAGATTCAGCCCATTTCACCCCGGGCCGTGATCACCTGCTGGTTGCTCGATATAACCGTATGCAGATCAGGACCCAGGACATTATCACGCAATTGCATCAACAAGGGCTGAAAGCCGTCATCGCTGGCTGCTGAACCTTGATCTGGTTACGAAATTAACCAGAATATCGCAGGATAAGATTGAATTCGGCCTGCGCAAGCTATATATTAGTCATTACCAATGGGGGCGACCTGGCTTCGACGCGGGTTACAAAACCTGAGGTGCATGCCGAGGAACAGAATACCTCGTAAATCCATCTGTACAACCCATAGTTGCCAACGACGACAACTACGCAATAGCCGCTTAAAAACCGGTGTATTGCCCTCTGACTGAAGCCGTGTCTATGCGTTCAGGTTTCAGGGGTCATCTCTCATAGAATCGCGATGAAACACGTCTGGGGTGGATTCGTTAAAACTAAACCGGAACCGCCTGTTGTGATCTTTGCCCATTAGGTAGCACCAGGTTAAATTAATTGATGGGATATGCATGTAGAGCCAACGGCAGAGGATTTGCGGACGCGGGTTCGATCAACATGGGTCGCGTCTACCCGTAAGGGTAGAATGAAAACGGAGCTCACATCGGTGAAACCTAAAGCCGCAAGGCTAAGGCAATACCGAGGGGTAGGAAGAGGGCCAACCTCAGGCCTGCCCTGTAGAGACTTATAGACCTGCTGAACCATGAAAGTCCATGGCAGAGCAGATACTAGGATTCACATGAAAATTACCATGTGAATAACACGCTCCGCCCCCGTCTATGACGGGGTGAAGGTATAGTCCAGCCCATTTCGAAAGATATGGATAAGCTGTCCCGCCGCCTCCACCAACTGGTAATCCCGGCTTAATTGCCGGGATTTTTTTATCCCACAAGGAAGTTTGTCAGGATGACGGAATACAGAAAAGTATCAGCCTTTTCCAGAATAGATGCAGCCTACATTGCCGGCCTGATTGATGGCGAAGGCACCATCACCTTATCCAGAAAGCACAAGAAAGATAACCGGCAACTCGTTATAAGTATCAGCAACACAGAACAACCCTTGCTTGATTATGTTTTAGCAACTGTAGGTGCAGGAAAAATTACAAGAAAAAAGACCTATAAAGAGAACCATACACCAAGAAACGGCAAGTACAATGAGACCCTGACAGTAGAACGAGAGAATTTTGTAAACGATTTTTTTGCTATTCACCCCTGACCACTGCTGCCCGTTTTACTCTAAATTACGATTAAATCCTGGTTACTCAGAACATCAGCGATATGAGATTTGGTCTCTCGTTGCTGATTTCTTCTCCCATAGAGCGAATGCGGTTACCCTACAAAGGGTTCGATTCCCGCCGCCTCCACCATACAAAAGCTATATTTATATAGTATTCAACAAGTTGTAATTTTAGCAAAATCAAAAGCTGACCATATTTGGTCAGCTTTTGGCATATTTAGGCATAGCATGGTCAAAATATGGTCAACTTTTTTGCAATGATCTAGCACTACCAAACTCACCAGTACGCACTTCAGTATGCCTAAGCCAGGCAAGAACACTTGCATGAGTCCCATATTGGGACTATCCTGTGCTGTATGAGAATCATTGCTCTTTCGACGCTCAAGGCATTCTGGGAGCAAAACCCTGCTTATGCCGATTCGACTGAGCCAACACTCGCCTGGTATCGCCACGCTTTGAAAGCAGATTGGGCCTCGCCAACGGACGTGAAGCAGGATTTGGGTAATGCCAGTATTCTGAAAGACGGACGAGTAGTGTTCAACATAGCCGGTAACAAGTACCGGCTGATTGTCTGGATTAACTATGCCTATCGAGTGGTTTATATACGATTTATAGGGTCACATCGTCAGTATGACCAAATCGACGCACAAACTATTTAATGCCTGGAGAAAGAACTGATGGACATCAAACCCATTAAAACGGATGCCGATTACCGTTTGGCATTAAAAGAAATTGAAACGCTCATGCTTGCGAAAGCCGATTCACCTGAAGGTGAGAAGCTGGATGTGTTAGTGACGCTGGTTGAAGCTTATGAGCAAAAGCACTACCCGCTCGACCTGCCCGATCCGGTAGCAGCCATTAAATTCGAAATGGAGCAAAAGGGTTTAACGGTTAAGGATCTGGAACCCATGATTGGCAAAAGCAATCGGGTCTATGAAATTCTGAACCACAAGCGTTCACTAACACTTAAAATGATCTGGCGCCTGCACGATCAACTGGGCATCCCCGCCGAGTCTTTGATTAAGCAGCCATCAGGGCATCATGCCTGAACTAACATGCCTGGTATGTTTCAGTAACCCAGGATATAAGTCCCGCATTATAATGTAACAGAGACGCTCCTTTGAAAGACCTGCATCTCTGATTAAAAGTGTCCGTTAAACTGGGGGAGGTTCACTCTGAACCCTATTACCCCAAGACCATTTGCCAGACAATATCTGATCAGGGTGTTTTATATTTCATTTTTTAACGATTTCTTTTTTAGAAGGGTCTAGAAGGGGTCAGTTTAGAAGGGGTCAAGTATCATATTCGCTCTTTATCCGGGATACCTTCCTCATCAAGCTCAAATCTTCCTCCACCAGCACCCTTAACTTTGTAATTGTCGTTGGGATGCTCCCCGTTCTTTTTAAACTGAAGGCTTTGGCAATCGCACTAAGCTTATTGCTGCCAATATCCTGCGACAAGCACATGGCGACCCACCGCGGAATATTATTTTTCACGCGTCCTCGCTGGCTCTTTAAGATTGACGATTCACTCACTTTAAACGTTGTTGCAACCCGCGCAACAATTTCATCTATTGAGGGCCGAAATGATTGAATGGCTTGTTTTGATACACTAGATTCATCCGTTTTCCGCTGTGTGTACGCCCAGTCCCGAAAAGCATCGCTCCCTAAATAGGGCACTGTATTCCCTTTACCATAGAACTGTGCAATTTCTTCGTCGACACCAAGTTCGACAAATGTCCGGTATTTTTCACAGAATCTTGATTTAACATGAAGTTGATCATAAATTTCTTGCCGATAGAGCCATTCCGGTGATTTTAGGTTGCTTACATAGCAGGGGTAACTGCTCCATCGATAGTCATCGATCTTTTCCACCACTCTGGCTACCCGAGGGTTTTGATGTATATAACGAGAAAGACACAACTGATAACTGTCTTCTTCGACGCAGATTGCTTTGTAGCGACCACGGAACAGCGCGCCATCGGTTTTCTTTAATCGATTGTAACGTTGCGTATAGACTCCATTAATATGGCGCATGGCGCGCCCTAAATTGGCTTCTGGTGTTTTAACCAACAAATGATAGTGATTGTCCATTAGACAATAACACATTATTTGAATACCAAACCGTTGATGGGCTTCTGATAAGCCCGCTAAAAATATCTCAAAATAGTTGTCTCCATTGAATATCTTCTGTCGCGCACGACCCCGATTCATCACGTGGTAATAGGCATCCTTATATTCAATTCGCATGGGTCTTGGCATAAAGTGAATACTAGCTATTTCGACATAACCAGTCAATATGATACTTGACCCCTTTCTTGAATATGATACTTGACCCCTTTCCTTTTCCCCTTTCCTGAGCAGCAATTTTGCCCTGAAGATCCATGCCCTGCTTTGCCGACCTTACCTAAAGGGACGAGACTGGTATGACTTCAACTGGTACGTTAAGCACAGAGTGCAACCTAATCTCCCTCATTTACAAGCTGCCTTGCTTCAACTTGGCCCCTGGAAGAATGAACGCATCACAGTCGACATGGATTGGCTGCGTCATGCGATGATGGAGAAAATTGCCTCGGTTGACTGGAATGAAGCTGCCATGGACGTTGAGCGATTTCTAAAACCAGCGGAGCAACAAAGCCTGAGGCTCTGGAGGGAGAGGTTCTTTGAAAGTAAGGTTGAGAGCTTAATGCGGAGGGGGTAGCTGGGGCGCGCCCAATATTTAACGACTCACTCATACCCCAGAGACTCTGACTGGCCAAATATAGTACGAATTTATACGGGACGATCTAGGTTTGTCACTAAGGCGGCCGGCAAGGCGCTAGATAAACTGGTATAAACTGGGTCGGACCATGCTTACCTATTGATAAAAATTAAGTTTCATCAATAAAAGACACATATTACACCCCTAAACAGCCTGTGTCGGCCATAAAATGATATCGGTAAGCCATGGGAATCCTGAGTTGGCGAGAGTATCTATTATCTCTGTATATGACTTCATCCTAAAGTAAGCATTTTGAGCCTTTTTGTAATAACCTTCAGTTGGCTAGCTTGGTCCGACCCTGTCTATGGGAATGAACACTGAAAGTGTTCTATGAAACAGCATTGTGAACCTGACAAGGCTTCCCATCTACTAGTTATGCGATTTGACTGCGTTGCGCAACATGCTACACTCTAAATATGATCAAGTCCTTCAAACACAAAGGTCTGCTAGCTTTCTACAATTCTGGCAGCACTAAGGGCATTCAGGCAAAACATGCCAAAAAACTCCGCATGCAGCTTGCCGCTCTTGACACCGCCCAACACATTGAAGACCTTGGCATCCCAGGCTATCGACTACACCAGCTTAAAGGTAGTCTCAAAGGCTTATGGTCGATTACTGTAAATGGTAATTGGCGTATCACTTTTGAGTTTTCCGATAGTAATGTTTACATTGTTAATTACGAGGATTATCACTAATGGCTATGCACAACCCTCCGCATCCTGGTGAATTTATTATGGCTACCTACATGGAGCCTTTTGATTTGAGTTGTCGCTATCTAGCTGTACAGCTTAATGTGGCAGCTTCAACTCTCAATAGGGTGTTAAAAACGCAGAGCGGTCTCAGCCCTGAAATGGCTCTGCGCCTATCTAAAGCATTAGGCCGCAGCCCCGAAAGCTGGCTTGCCATGCAAGATGCGTACGATCTTTGGAAAGCAAAAAAACATGTCAAGCTCGGCCGTGTACACAAAGTTAATATCAGCGCCGCATAACAGTACGTCATTTGGGCAGTCCCTACGTCGCGGTCTGAGCATCATTTGAAGTTAGGCAATTATCTCATATGAAACAAGTGACTTGCCCTACTGCGATAAACCGGGTCGCCTGATGGAGGTGCCGGGGTCGGACCACTAATCTTTGTTGATTTTATTCAACTTTCATCTGATTGATTTTGTAATTGCTCAGTATAATAAATGCGCCCTCCGCGGTACCTTGCAACCGGTAAGTTAAAGCTTGTATTTTGATATCAAAATAGCGCTTTTAAGCGGGTTTTTAGACTGTTTTCTGTTGTTTTATCTGCAAATATCAGGTGGCTGGCTTGGTCCGACCCCAACCTTTAAATATGCATGAAACAGATCTGTATGATATTGCCCCTTATCAAATATGGACTGCGGTAACTTAGCCATATTCCTGATGCTTCCATCAAGTTGCCGAATTTACTTGATGAAATAGATTCAGGCAGTTTGATAGAAATAACATGGGGTGCGGCACAAGTATCGTCTGCCAAAGTTACGTATCCCCGTGTTTTGAGTAATCGCCTGACCAATTTCGACCATTTCATGATTTGCTGATATCGACGTTCCCAATCTGTTGCTTCAATTGAAGCTTTTAATGCATACAGCTGATTTGAGGAAATCGTGTACGGAACACCCTGATTATCCTGATATGCTTTTAGATCCTGACACCGCGGTAGTGTGCCCTGATGCGCTAACACCTCATCAGCATGAAACACAAGGGCAAGACCTGATCGAAAGGCTAGGATGAGGGGATATATAAAACAATGAGTTACCTATCTTGAACCCCTCACCCCAACCCTCTCCCTAAGGGAGAGGGGGCTAACAGGACAGCACTGATATAATACAGGTATTCTCATCATGGGATTTATCCACGAGAATATGTTCCGTGTTTTGTTCGTGTTGCGGAATTTCCTGCACAAACGTGCGATAATTTAGCTGGTGGATAGCCTCAAACTCACCGGATTCGGTAGCTATTTTATAAACTATCTTTTTATTGGCTTGCATAAATAGCCTATTGTTACCTGATAAGAAAGTGATGAGGCCAGAAAATAATTACTGCGTCAGATCAAGAGCAGTAATAATGAATAAGATCCGGGCTCCCTTCTGCAATCGATTCCCCGAGGGCTATGATCCCGTTACCCCACAGAGGAAGCGATTCGCGACGCAAATAGATGGGTTCACCCTGGTTTATTACTACGTAAGTGCCGTTGGTGCTTTGGTCTACCAGCACGAACTTCCCACGTTTGATTTCAAGCCGTGCGTGCACCCTGGATACCTTCGTACCAGAAACCAGCAAATCACACTCCGTGCTACGGCCCATGATGAAATCCGCCGATTTCGGAGGAATATTAATATTCTCTCCCCGATATTGTAACGCAAGCCTTTCACCTGTTTCGCTTAATGCTAATCCCTTTGTTGCAAAAACTGTAGCGCTAATATCCTGTCGCCATTGAATACTGTAAACCACTATCTCCTTGCGCTTGCCCTTTACTGCCACCCGGTCGAATTCCTGCGCTAATCCCTTTACCACTGGCAGTAGATTGTTGACAGTGCTTTCTGTGGTAATGATCTGCTGCCCTAACGCTATTCCGGCCATCCGTGCCGCGGTATTGACCGTGTCCCCAAACATCCGTTCGGCCTCGGTGATAACTGAACCATAATGCAGACCAATACGTACAGACATCTGTACACCATTAACCGGGGCGCTGGATTCGGCGGCCTGTTGCATCGCGCATGCTGCATAAATGGCTGTGGTAGCATCATCAAACCGGCACATAACCTCGTCACCTACAATCTCAACCACTGTGCCCTTGTAATCCTTGACGACATCAATCAGCAAGGACTCTATCGTTACAATACATTCCTTGGCCAGAGTGTCGCCAATGGATTCATATAGACTGGTACTGCCCACTACATCAGCAAAGACGATGGCATATTTTTCCAACGAAACACCCACTACGTGTATCCTGTAATTAGTTAACCGGGTTTATTGAGTCAGTCTCAATATGCATTCCAGCCCGGTATCATTCAGTAAATATTCACACTTTTTTCTTGTTATCTGTCAACATCCCCGGATCCAGCAAGGTTTCAAGTTCAGCGCGACTGATATCCGTCATTTCTTCAGCAACATCAAGCACCGGCTTGCCCTGGGCATAGGCCTGTTTGGCAATGGCATAACCCTTTTCATAGCCGATAACACTGTTCAGTGAAGTAACGAGTATCGGGTTACGGTGCAAAGCCTTCTCAAGATTTTTATTGTTGACGGTGTAACCGGCTACGGCTTTTTCATCCAGCGCACGAACCGCGCCGGCAAGAATAGTGATGCTGTTTAATAGATTATTAGTGATCATGGGCAGCATGACATTTAGCTGGAAATTGCC
>DRJJ01000311.1 GCA_011052255.1 Gammaproteobacteria bacterium
GTATTTCAATATCCTGATTGCTCAAGCGTATGTCATTGCTGCCAAGTTGCCACATTTCGTCATCATGATGCCAATGCACGACTCCCGACATCGTTTCCGCGTATAAATCCTGTCGAAACAAAACCGGGAATGACATGTGAAATCCGGTGCTATCCAGCATAATTTCACCGTCTGATTCGGTAAACTGTACAAAGCCATCTACTCCGCTTATGCCGGGAAGCCCATCGATACTACGAAAGTCCAGGCCCTTCACGTTGGCATTTACTGTGTATTGTTGCGGAGAAAAAACGGGGCCTTGCATAGAAAAAACAATCGATCCTACCCCCCCTTTTAGATCAAGCTCATTAAATTTCTCACGCAAGGAAAAATTTTCCAGCAAAGTGCTGGACCAGGCCGTTAGATCGTCCAGATTCAGAAAATTCAAACGGCCAGCCAGACTCTGCTGCTTACCCTCGGACGCATCCTGATGTACCAGTACCAGCTTACCTGACTCCCATGTTTTAGTCGGTGTTGCAACCAATAGAGGATCGGCTACCAGCGTCCACCCTTGATGTGTTCGTTGCCAACGTGCATGGGTACTAAACCCCTTAAGCTTGCCCGGCAACAAGGGCTCACCTGTGCTGACCAGGGTGCGCTGCCAGACCAGGTCAGTCACAGCAAGCTGTACGTCTATATCCTGCAGGATTGGCCCCCTGGTATTTCCCCATATCTGAATATAGGAGTAGCCTTGTTTTATACTCATACCCCCCGGCAGCCAGGGTGTCAGCCAGTCTTTTAATTCCGTATCTACCTTCAGATGAAATTTTACATTCGCGCCCTCAAATGTACTGGCCTCATCAGGCAGCAAGCCTATAAACGAAGCATAGCCATTTTCGTCCTCGGGTCTATGCAACACACCCGCTACTCTGATGTGACTCGTCTGTTGATGTAGTTCCAGTCTTTCAGCGTGAATATTGACATGACTCGGGTTATCTCCCGCGCCGGTATAGGAAAAATTAATCTCTTCCAGATCTATCGCACTTATGGATGACAACATCTCCCGTATAAAACTGAGCGACAACTCGCTTTCAGGAGATAGATTTCGGCCATTTAGTCTGAGTGAACCGTCCGGATTTTTCTCAATATTCAGAGTCGTACCGGTAACTTTGTACTTATTCACCAGAATTTTTTTGTTGAGCCAATATTGATACGGGTTAAACCAGACCTCCATCTCTTGCAGGCTGATCCAGGAGCTATCATGCCTGTCCGGATCGCGAATAACGACATTTTTAAGGGCAACAGAAGGATAGACCCCGCGCCATTTTGCACTCAGGCTTTCAATTTGTACCGGGTATCCCAGTGATTCGCCAAGTAGATTTTCTATTTCATCCTGGTATTGATCAGCCAGAGGCAGCAACATACGCGCAGCACTGACCAGAAAGGCAATCGCAATCACCCCCAGTGCTAGACTATAAATACCAAATCGAAGAAGATAACGAGTAATGGCCGGCATATGGTTAAACGTGAAAGAATCCCTGGTAGTAACGAATGATTATGGTAAGTTGATTACATCAATACGACGTCATAATGTTCCTGCGTATATAACGATTCGACCTGAAATTTGATCGGCTTCCCGATAAAACTTTCCAGGTCTGCCAGACTGTCCGACTCTTCATCAAGGAACAGATCCACAACCTCCTGCGAGGCCAACACCAGCAGCTGGTCGGTATCATACTGCCGTGCCTCCCTGAGTATCTCTCTGAAGATTTCATAACAGACTGTTTCAGCTGTTTTAATAGAACCACGACCGGCGCAAGTTGGGCAACTTTCACACAGGATATGCCCCAGGCTCTCACGGGTGCGCTTGCGAGTCATCTCCACCAGACCTAACACAGATACTTCTGATATGTGACTGCGCGCATGGTCTTTTTCCAGGCTTTTTTCAAGCGCACTCAGAACATACCGCTTGTGTTCCTCTTCCTGCATATCGATAAAATCGATAATGATGATACCACCCAGATTTCGCAGTCGTAATTGTCGGGAAATAGACTGGGCGGCCTCGAGATTGGTTTTGTAAATAGTCTCTTCCAGGTTACGACTACCGACATAGGCACCCGTATTGACATCAATCGTAGTCATCGCCTCGGTCTGGTCGATAATCAGGTATCCACCCGATTTTAGCGGCACCTTGCTATCGATGGCGCGTTGAATCTCGTCTTCTATATTGTAAATATCAAAAATTGGACGCTCACCAGGATAGTATTCCAGCCTGTTTTTCAATACCGGTACAAATTTCTCTGCGAACTCTTTTAACACCTGAAAGGTCTCGCGCGAATCGCATCTGACTCTTTCCACGTCTGCACCAACGTAGTCACGCAAGGCACGCACCGCCAGCGGTAAATCTCCATAGACCAGCTGGCCCGGTTTGGTGGTTTTCATTTGCTCGATAATAGATGACCATAACTTGGACAGGTATTCACGATCTGCCAGCAGGGACTGTTCATCAACATCTTCGGCAACAGTGCGTACGATATAGCCATTGCTGCGACCTTCATCTGTCAGACTGCCAATAATCGACTTGAGGCGCTTGCGCTCCTGTTCATCTTCAATCTTCGTCGATACCCCGATATTACTTTCATCCGCCAGTAGCACCAGATAGCGCGAAGGTACTGTGATATAGGTAGTCAATCGTGCGCCTTTGCTACCCAACGGATCCTTTATAACCTGAACAATGATCTCCTGGCCCTCATGCAGCAGGTCTGTAATACTGTCGTTCTGGTGACTCTTTTCGCCAGGTTCACTTTCTTCATTCACCGTGCGACTCGCTACATCCGATGCATGTAAAAAAGCAGCTCTGTCCAGCCCTATCTCAATGAATGCCGCTTGCATGCCCGGTAGCACCCGGGACACCTTGCCTTTATAGATGTTCCCGACCAGCCCTCTACGCCGGGTGCGTTCGATCAGCACTTCCTGTAGTACGCCGTTTTCTACCAACGCCACACGTGTTTCACGTGGGGTAATGTTGACCAGGATCTCTTCATTCATAATAGTTTATCCACAGACTAGCTATCTGCACCTGTATTATTTTTCTTAAAGGGTTTTATATTATTAACGCATTTTTTAAGTGGTTTCGTGCGTTAAGCCGCATAATTTTATATTACACGATGTTCCAGCCAAATTCGGCCAGTAATGCAGCCGTTTCGTATAAAGGCAAGCCCATTACTGACGAATAACTCCCCTCCAGTCTTTTGATAAACGCGGCACCCAGGCCCTGAATCGCATAGGCTCCGGCCTTACCATGCGGCTCGCCACTACTCCAATAACGGTTAATTTCGGTTGTGGAAAGGTCACGAAAATATACGATATTACGACTAAGCCTTATCTGATGCCTTTCACCATCATGGATAGCTACGGCACTAAGCACCTGATGATCACGTCCGGACAGAGATCGCAGTATCTCCTGCGCATGCGCCTGATCAGACGGCTTACCCAGCACCTTCCCTTCCAGCACTACCTCGGTATCCGCTGCCAGCACCAGTTTATCCTGTGTACGTAACAGCAGGCCGGCCAGGGCCTTATCCAGCGCGACGCGCTGCACATAGGCCTCGGCCGTTTCTTCTGGTAAAACAGCCTCTTCAATATCGATCGCCAGTACCTGATAGGAAACCTGTATCTGATCCAGCAATTGCCGACGCCGTGGTGACTGTGAGGCCAGATAGAGAAAATCGTCCATGTCTTTCATTTACCGATGGTAGGGATGGTTTTTCAGAACAGTCCAGGCACGATAGACCTGTTCGGCCAGAACGATACGTACCAATGGATGCGGCAGGGTCAATGCCGACAATGACCAGTGTTGATCGGCGCGCTGGTGGCAGGCTGCCGACAGCCCCTCAGGTCCACCCACCAGCAATGCAACATCCCGCCCGCCATGCAACCAGTTATCCATGTTTTTTGAGAGCTTGAGTGTGTCCCAGCTGGCGCCATTGATCTCCAGCGTGATGACATGACAGTCCGACGGGATCGCATCCAGTATACGTTGACCTTCCTGCTCGGTAATACGTGCCAGATCGGCATTGCGTGTGCGTTTGATTGCCGGAATTTCGACCAGGTGCAGCTTGCATTCAGGTGGCATACGCTCAGCGTATTCGGTATAACCTGCCTGCACCCATTTCGGCATACGCTGGCCTACCGCTATCAGGTGGATATGCATCAAGGCCAGCCCGGGTTAACTCAGGATTCGCCGCTGCCTGCCCTGTCCCCGGGTGACACGCTCCAGAGTTTTTCCAGGCCGTAAAAGTCTCTGACGTCCGGCAACATGACATGAACCACGACATCACCCAGATCCACCAGCACCCAGTCGCCCATCTGTTCACCTTCAACACCCAGCGGGTGCATACCGGCTTTTTTGGCCTTCATGGCCACGTTCTCGCTGATCGATTTAACATGGCGCGTTGAGGTGCCGCTGGCTATCACCATATTATCGGTGAAAGAGCTTTTGACACTGACATCAATCACATGAATATCGTTGCCTTTCATTTCTTCAATCGCGTCAACGACCAGGGTCTTGAGTTGTTTGGTATCTAGCATGCTTAATTTTCCACTTTGATGTTACTACTATGATTTATTCAGGTGATTGATACAATCCGGTACGCTGAATGTACTGGTACACCGCTTCCGGCAACAGGTAACGACAGCTTTTACCCTTTTCGCAGGCCGTCCGTATCATACTTGCCGATATCGCCAGCTGTGTAACCGTTAACCGATACAGGCTACCCGATGGTTGTGCTTCAAGCTGATCGGGTTGTTCGGTGAGATGCTCACTCAGCAAACCTTGCAGCTTTTCCGATAGTTCTATCTGCGTCTCCGCTAACCCCTGATCCAGTGCAGGCCGCTGTGCAATCACGATATGCGCAAGGTCCAGCAGTTCCTGCCAACGATGCCAGGATTCCAGACCCGCAAATGCATCCAGCCCCAGTACCAGACACATGGGACGGGCAGGTCCCAGATCGGCACGCAGTGAGATAAGCGTATCGATCATGTACGACGGCCCTGCACGCCTGAGTTCACGATCATCCAGTACAAAACCGGGTTGATCAGCCAGTGCCAGCTCCAGCATGTCACGCCGCTGACTCGCACTGGCCTGTGGTGTCTGACGATGCGGCGGCTGCGCGGCCGGGATAAAGCGCATCTCGTCCAGCTTCAGTGCTGAATATATTTCCAGTGCCGGACGTAAATGCCCGTAATGTACCGGGTCAAATGTGCCGCCAAAGAGTCCAATCATATTAAGGTAAGTGTGCCCGATCAGCTACGTGTATGACCATCGCCAATGACGATATATTTCAGCGAAGTCAGGCCTTCCAGTCCAACCGGGCCCCGTGCATGCAACTTGTCCGTGCTGATACCGATTTCGGCACCCAGCCCGTATTCAAAACCATCTGCAAAACGGGTGGAAGCATTAACCATCACTGAGCTGGAATCGACCTCACGCAGAAAGCGCTGACTGTTGTGCAGATTTTCTGTAATAATCGCATCGGTATGATGTGAACCATGTAATTCAATATGGTCAATCGCCTGATCCAGGTTGTCGACGATACGGATAGACAACACCGGTGCCAGATACTCGGTATCCCAGTCTTCTTCTGTCGCTTTACTAATCGCGCTATCCAGTTCACAGCTGCGTTGGCAGCCACGTAATTCGACTCCGGCCTGTCGATATTGCTCGAATAATTCCGGCAATATGTCTGCCGCAACGTCCTGATGCACCAGCAGGGTCTCAAGTGTGTTGCAGGTGCCGTAACGCTGGGTCTTGGCGTTAAAACTGACCCGCACAGCCTTGTCTCGATCAGCAAACTCATCAATGTAAACGTGGCAAATGCCATCCAGATGTTTAATAACCGGTACGCGTGCTTCCTGACTGATACGTTCGATCAGGCCCTTGCCACCACGCGGAATAATGACATCGACGTACTCCGGCATGGTGATCATCTGCCCTACCGCTGCACGGTCAGTGGTTTCGACCACCTGTATTGCCTGCACCGGCAAGTCGGCTGCAGCCAGACCGTCCTGGATACAAATCGCTATCGCACGGTTAGAATGAATCGCCTCGGAGCCACCCCGTAAAATTGCCGCATTGCCTGATTTCAGGCACAGCGCTGCCGCATCCGCAGTCACATTCGGACGTGATTCGTAAATGATGCCTATCACCCCGAGCGGCACTCGCATGCGGCCAATTTGCAGGCCACTGTCCTGAAAGGCCATATCGCTAATCTCACCAACCGGGTCCGGCAGGCCGGCAACCTGACGCAAGCCTGTTGCCATCGCCTCGATACGTGCTGGCGTCAATTCCAGACGATCCAGTAATGCATCACTCAGGCCATTCTTGCGCCCTGCTTCCAGATCCTTTTTGTTCGCGGCAACCAGTTGCTCGGCTGAGGCCTCAATTGCATCGGCCATTTGCAGCAGCGCCTTATTTTTGGCAGCCGGTGACGCCGCCGCCAGTACCCGCGCGGCACTACGCGCCTGGCTACCCAGCTGTACCATATAGGCCTGCACGTCTGTTTCGATTTTGTCTGCTGTTGCGCTCATCTAATGCTCTGTTATATATAGTATTTATAGCTAAACCAGCCGATAATTCCGGCCACCAGCCATTTCTACTGCTAATTGTACCAGTTCATCCCAGACCTTGCCTGTAGCACGCCCTTTTATGATGCGGTCAATCCGTGCCGAATGCCGCAACATGTCCATCAAGGCCGGTACCCGGTGACGCCTTAACGCGGCACGCATGATCGGCTGGCGTTTATCCCAAATACGGTAAGCGCGAAACAGCTCGGCCGGTTTCCGACCTGCTTTTGCCTCTTGCAGCAAGGTAATCAGGGTGCGTAATTCCCGTGACAACGCCCAGTTGATCAGTACGGGTTCGACACCTTCACCCTGTAATCCGTTCAGCATACGCAGCACCCGTTCCAGCTCACCGGCTAACACCACGTCTACCATGCCAAACAGGTTAAAGCGGGCACTGTCTGACACCACTTCTGCAATTATGTCTTCGTCTATACGCCCGCTACTGTGTAACAGCGCAATCTTGTCTATCTCCTGCCGTGCCGCCAGCATATTACCTTCTACCCGTTCTACCAGCAGGCTCACGGCGCCCGGCGTCGGTTCCAGTCCGGCACGGCGCATACGGCTACCAATCCAGTCCGCCAGTTCATTCGGTTCCTTAGGCCATACCGCTACGGTCACACCAGCGGAAGCGAGCGCCTTGTACCACTTGGTTTTTTGGCCGCCTTGATCAATCTTGCCGCAGGTGATCAATAACACCCGGTCATCCGGTGCGCGCGATGCGTATTCGGTCAGGATTTTGGCGCCTTCGCCGGGCTTGCCGGTCGGCAGTCGCAGCTCCAGGATCTTGCGTTCACCGAACAGTGACATCGCATCGGCTTCCTGCATCAGGCTGTTCCAGTCAAAGAACCTGTCAACTTCGAAAACAATACGTTCTTCAAACCCGTTTTCACGCGCTCGCGCACGTACCGCGTCGGTGGCTTCCTGAAGTTGTAACGGCTCGTCACCACTGATCAGATAGATCGACGCCATCTGGCGTTGCAGGTGCGCTTCCAGCTGTTCTACACGCAGCTGCAAAATCAGGAGGCCTGTGCAGACAAACGGCGCAGTATCAAACCGGCCATGTCACGCACCATTTCACGTCGCAAGGTCGCATCTTCCTGACCGGCAGCCAGTACGTCATTCGGGTCATACAGATAACTGCGTTGCAAACGAACCTTTTGCAGGTCATGCACGGGTTTGCCATCGGCACCCTTTAGCTGATAATCCACCTCGTACAGCAGCATAAATTCACGCGCCTTGCCATCACTGCCGATAGACAGTATGCGGCGACTGATAGTATCGCGCGTGATAGACAAGGTTGCGGCACCCTCGGTCTTCTCGCTGACCACCTTTATTTTTGATGCCATCAGGTTGCGGCGTAAATCGCGCACCAGTGAGCTACTGCTACTGCCCTGTATCCAGGTGGTTTGCATTTCGGGTGGCAGTGTTACCGCGCCGCGCAAATGATAGCCACAGGCAACCAGTGAGCTGACCAGCAGCAAGCTCAGTATGGGTTGCCACAATCGATTTATATTTATAACAGGTCTGTACATGCCTTCGCCTCAGTTGGCTACGATATTAACCAGTTTACCCGGTACCACGATCACCTTGCGCACCGTCATGCCCTCAATAAACCGGGCCACATTGGATTCAGTTTGTGCCAGTTCCATGATTGTATCCTTGTCACTATCTGCTGCAACCGTAATATGGCCACGCAGTTTGCCATTAACCTGGATCACCAGCTTGACCTCATCACTGATCAGGGCATGCTCGTCCACCTGTGGCCAGTCACTGGCCAGGATATCATCTCCAAAACCAAACGCCTGCCACAATACCTGCGTCATATGTGGCGCAATCGGTGCCAGCAGACACAGCAGAATCCGGTAGGCCTCTGCTAATACATGCGCCTGCTTCTCTCCCTGAATCGGCGCCAGGCTATTCATCATTTTCATGCACGCCGACACGATGGTGTTGAACTGATAACGTTCGTAGTCATGCAGTGCCTGTTTCAGCAGGCCGTGTATTTCCTGCCGTAGCTGTGCCTGCTCACTCGACCATTCAGGTTGTGGCTGTCCCTGTACCGATTTTACAAGATCCGCAGATGCGCTGGCATGGCTCCAGACCCGCTTAAGAAAACGGTAGGCCCCTTCTACACCACTGTCCGACCATTCCAGTGACTGTTCCGGTGGTGCAGCAAACATCACAAACAAACGTACCGTATCTGCGCCATAACGATCAATCAAACTCTGTGGGTCAACGGTATTGCCCTTGGACTTGGACATCTTGGAACCATCCTTAAGTACCATGCCCTGAGTCAGCAGTCGTTTGAACGGTTCGTCTGTCGTCAACATCCCTTCGTCACGCATCAGCTTGTTAAAAAATCGTGCATACAGCAAATGCAGAATCGCATGTTCTATACCACCGATATACTGATCGACCGGCAGCCAGTAACTGGCGCGCTCATCCAGCATGGCCTGATCATTATCACGACAGGCATAGCGCGCAAAATACCAGGATGACTCAAAAAAGGTATCAAACGTATCGGTCTCACGTTCTGCTTTTCCACCACACTCCGGGCATGTGGTGTGATAAAAAGATGGCATTTTTTTAATCGGTGAACCAACGCCTCCAAATTCAACATCCACTGGCAGCACCACCGGCAGATCCTGCTCTGGCACTGGCACCGAACCACATTTCTCGCAATTAATCACCGGTATCGGTGTACCCCAGTAGCGCTGGCGCGATACACCCCAGTCGCGCAGGCGGTAGTTGATATGTTCCTTGCCTTTGCCCTGTTTTTGCAAAAAGGCCGCTATTGCATCAAATGCAAGCTCCGAAGTCAGGCCATCGAATTCACCTGAATTTTTGAGTACACCTTTTTCGGTAAAGGCAGCCTGACCCACCGATGCATCAGAACCATCAGCCGGATAGACTACTTGCTTGATCGACAATCCATATTTCTGCGCAAATTCAAAATCACGCTGATCATGCGCCGGTACAGCCATCACCGCACCGGTGCCGTAGGACATCAACACGAAGTTAGCCACCCAAACCGGCACCCGCTCGCCGGTGATCGGGTGGATTACCTGGCGACCGGTAGGCAGGCCTTTTTTCTCCATGGTTTCCATAGCCGCTTCAGCGGTTTCCATTTGCCGGCAGTCGTCAAGGAATGTGGCCAGCTCGGCATTATCTTTCGCAGCAGCGTGTGCCAGCGGGTGTTCAGCCGCCACCGCGACATAACTGACGCCCATCAGGGTATCTGGTCGTGTGGTAAATACGGTCAGCTTGTCATCCGTATCATCAAGCTGAAAATCGACCTCGACACCACGCGAGCGACCAATCCAGTTGGCCTGCATGGTACGTACCGCATCCGGCCATTCATCCAGCTGCTCCAGTTGCTCCAGCAACTCGTCTGCATAGTCGGTGATCTTCATAAACCACTGCGGGATCTCACGCTTCTCGACCGGGGTATCACAACGCCAGCAGCAGCCATCAATAACCTGCTCGTTGGCCAGCACAGTCAGATCATGCGGGCACCAGTTAACCGGGGCGGTTTTTTTATAGACCAGGCCCTTTTTCAGCAAACGGGTAAACAGCCATTGCTCCCATTTATAGTAAGACGGGTTACAGGTGGCTATCTCGCGTGACCAGTCGTAACCAAAACCCAGTCGCTTGAGCTGGTCACGCATGTAATCAATATTTTCGTAGGTCCATTTGGCCGGAGCAGTATTGTTTTTCAGCGCCGCATTTTCGGCTGGCAGGCCAAACGCATCCCAACCCATAGGCTGCAGTACGTTGTAACCCTGCATCATACGATAGCGGGTAATCACATCACCGAGACTGTAGTTACGCACATGCCCCATATGCAGACGACCACTGGGGTACGGAAACATGGACAGGCAATAAAACTTGGGCCGATCGCTGCTCTCATCAACCTGAAAACGCGCCTGGTTTTCCCACTGTGACTGCACCTGTGCCTCTATCGAGGCGGGATCATACTGCTCCTGCATGATTTTACGTACCCTTTGGTTAGACCTGAACAAGCCCGTAAGGATACCCTAACAGGCCAGCTTCATGAAGCACCGGGAGATGCTTTAGTGGCCAAAACAGCCGGATCTTACTGAATAATGATCTCGCGTCCACGATTACAAGATACTTGAGCCGAATCAGTATTTTTTTTATATTTGCTGCCATAATTAAAACAGGAAGCCAAAACCACTTGATGAGGGTAATAAAATGCCAGACAACCATGACCCACAACGTTTAACCCAACTCTATGACACCCTGATGGAAAAGGCCCATGAGGTGATAGAACGTGGGCAGGAAAGCGGAGAAACACTGGTCAAGGCGCTGAAATACGCCGTTGATACCGTCGTAGAAATGGGGGAGTACACCCGTGAAGAGGCACAACGCGCGAGTGATTTTCTGCAACGTGATCTGCAGGATGCCGGAACCTACTTCCAGCGCACCCGCAAGGAGCTCGCCGACTGGCTGCATATGGACCTGGAGCTGGTCGAATGGACGCTACTCGATATGTTTATGTCGGTTGCCGATCGCACCCGGGTCGAACTGGATAACTTATCGGAACTCGCTGAGCAAGCCAGCCATTACAGTACCGGTGAGATTACCAGCCCGGGCACGCTGGTCTGTGATAACTGTGGCGAGAAACTCCATTTCAGGCACAGTGCGCATATTCCGCCATGTCCCAAGTGTCATAAAAGTGTCTTCAGCCGGGTGTCGAAAGAGGATTAGTACTTATAATCAGTTATGATTATGAACGTAGGGCGCAATAACCACAGGGCATTGCGCCGGATGAACAATGGAACGCTTTTTCTGATTCTCATCCCTGCGTAGAAACCTGTTTCTGGTTCCCACGCAGAGCGTGGGAACGAGGGTGGCGATCTTAGTTAACCCCGGGTTTTCTCTTCAGGCTGATTTTCCTGATAACAGGACCGTACAAATCCTGCCACCAGCAACAGGATAGCAAAAATAATCACCGGCCATTCCCCCCAGCGCACAAAGGGAGTAGCACCTGTCTGCACCAGCACCTCCGCATTCAATACCGTGCCGATAAACTGCGGCGCCTGCGCCTGTATCTGACCCCGATGATCCACCACTGCCGTGATGCCATCATTGGTACTGCTGAGCACAGCGCGACCGGTTTCCATCGCCCGTACGCGCGACAACTGTAATATCTGGTGTGGTGCGATCGAATCACCAAACCAGGCGTTATTGCTCAGGTTGACCAGAAACCCTGCCTGCGGTAATTGCGCCCGAATCACCGATGAAAAGGCGATCTCATAACAGATACTCAGCCCGGCCAACTGGCCCGCTACCTTCAAAGGCGGCTGATCCAAACGCCCGGTGGAAAAATCTGACATCGGTACATGCAACAGATCCAGCAAACTACCAAAAGCCGAACCCAGCGGGATATATTCACCAAAGGGCACCAGGTGACGTTTGTAGTAGCGCCCACTTTCACTACCCAGCGTAATAATGGCATTGTAATATCGACCCTTTTCAACCATCGGTATACCGGTAATCAAATCACTCCCGGTCAGCTTTGTTAGCCCGGACAAGCCCTGTGTAAATTTTTCGATATCTTGCGCAAAGGCGGGAATCGCGGTCTCGGGCCAGATAACCAGATCACGTTTCCATACCTCTTCAGACAGAATCAGATAGCTGTTCAGAATTTTTGTGCGTGCATCAGGGTCCCACTTGAGCTCCTGCGGGGTATTGCCCTGCACCAGGCTGACCGACAACGAAGCGGATGTTTCGGTCCAGTTCTGTTGCTGTAGAACCCAGCCGCTAATCCACAGCGCTGATAACAATGTCACGGCAACAGGCCATCGATAACCGGATCGAAACCGGAACAGACTCACCAGCGCCCCGGCACTAACACCCAGCAATAGCGTTACCCCATACTCGCCGACTACTGGCATCCAGCCAGCCAGCAGGGTATCGGTTTGTGACGCACCCAGATTCAGCCACGGGAAACCGGTCAGCACAAAACCACGCAACCACTCCATCAACAACCAGCTGGCTGGATAGATCGCCAGCAGACGCATGGATGGCGCAGATAAACTGATACGGTTCGCAAGATAGCCGGCTGCCGCCGGGTACAGCGCAAGCCCGGCAGCCAGTACCACAACCAGCAGCATGGACACCGGTGTAGGGATATGGCCAAACTCGTACAGGCTGTGATAGATCCAGTACACCCCGGCAGTGAACTGACCTAAACCAAACAGAAAACCATAACGAAACGCCTGACGCGGGCTTGCGTCAGACCATGCAAAAAAAAGCCATGCCAGTAACGGCACTGCCAGGAGGCCGATTCCGACCGGCGCAAACGCAAAAGGCAACAACAGGCCGGCAAACAAACACAGTAAACCAGTATACCTGCTGCTTACATCCTGATGAAACCACCTGAACGCTGGACTCACACACCTTCCCTGTTATTTAAATCTTCCTCTTCACGACTGATGCGCAACAGATAAATCCTGCGGTTATCCGAGCGTAAAACAGTGAACCTTAACCCCTCAATCAGAATAGACTCTTCACGCTTCGGCATATGCCCAAAGGCATTCATCACCACACCGCCTATGGTGTCGGCCTCTTCTGCATCGAAACGGGTTTTCAGGGCTTCATTAATGTCTTCGACTGGCGTAGCGGCCTTTACCGTGAACTGACCATCATGTTCGAGTATGTAGCTGCCTTCGTCTACATCATGTTCATCCTCGATCTCGCCGACAATCTGTTCAATCACATCTTCAATGGTGATCA
>DRJJ01000312.1 GCA_011052255.1 Gammaproteobacteria bacterium
GTTTTCAATGCCTTCAACCAGCTCCTTTTCGTTATTTATGGGGCCAGTATTGAAATCTGCCTGCCATAATGATGGCCCGCCATAAGCGCCCTGAGCTATGAAATAGACGTTACTGATTAACTGAAATGTCTTCATTGAACCGGTATACTTATGGCTCCAGTCTATTGTACCTATACTCAGGTTATCTGGATCCTGGCTGGTTATAGGGTTACGCGACAGTGCAGTCATCGTTTCATCATTCGCATTTCTAAACAGGTCCGCATTAATGCAATCGGTCACCAGCACGATCGTGTCAATGGGTACGCCGCTTGTGCCGGTCACATTAATGTCCGCAACAGTGGGAAGGGTCGAGCCATCCGCAATCGCCGCGCCGGGTAGCTCCTGGGCATATTTAACGATGACTACATCAGTGCCCTCAATCGCTCGTGCTGCTAACGATACAGGCGCCAAAGGCTGTCCGGTTGGATTCACATGATCACTCCAGTCAGACGAGGATCCAGTATTGTTGGTCGTATCAAAACTGTCGCCTGGTGAAGTTGAATTACTGTTATTTGAGGTGGTACTGGCTTCCCAGCCAGCCACTGAATTTTGCAGATTATAAAAATTATCCTTGTCCGTAGTGTCAAGATTCAGCTGGTTGGTAAAGGCATTACCCGCACAACCCATGAAACCGGCCTGCCTGAAATCACGCCCGAGAAACATTAAGGCAAAACGCGCGTTTTCCTGTATGCGTGCAATTGCCTCCTGATAGTTAGAAGTCTGCTTGTTACTGGACATCACCTGCAGTATGCCAGCGAGTAAAAACAGGCTGATTGCTACCGCTACCATGATCTCAACCAGCGTAAAGCCCTGTTGCCGATAATGCCGGCCGAGATGAGGATGCCTGGATCGCCTTGTCATAGTTCAGTTCTCATAGTGATTTCCAGCATATTCTGATCTGCATTTTTCTGGTCGCGTCGGTCTATCCAGTGCACTTTTACCTGGACGCGATTACCTATTCTTTCAGGGATATCCCCTTGCCCTCCAGGCAATAATGCCTCGATTGCGGTTTTCCATTCACTCAGGTCATAATCAACCATCGTGGCAGCGTCACAGGTCACTGCGCCAAGACAAGTCTGGGTGTATTTGGATGCCGGATCACCATAGCCTGTTGCATAGATGCCGTTCGGGTTCGCCCGCATTCGATCCAGGATGTCATACGCCAGGCTGGTCGCCTGGGTGCGCTGCAGTGAGCTGGTAACGTATTTGAGGCTGGTTACCTGCATGCCAGCCAGACCAAGTAGTCCGACCGACAGAATAACCACTGCGATCAGAACCTCCAGCAGGGAGAAGCCGGACTGCCGTGATACAGAAGACTGTGCTGTAACGTGATGGTATTGTTTGGTATTCATAATCATCTGATTTATATCGTCATTACCCAATTATGTTATCAACCTGCCATTCAGCCAGGTGCCGCTCACACGCCAATCAGCTGACTGTGGGCTGTACTGTATGAGAGTAATCGCCGCTGACGAAACTGCAAGAAACCTCTGACCAGTGGCCGAATATGCCGGATCAATGGCCAGGAGCGTGCATGGTTCACAGCAACCACAGTGAAAATTCATGGCCAACCTGACCTGGCAGCTAACTGAACACTCCTTGACATGCATCAACATTACTTTAATCAGGGCTAATAAACGGCTGTTCGCTATCAAGAATTACCGGCCAGGGCCGATAAATGGGCCATCGAGCACGTAATAACCGTATTTTAACCGCGCCATAAACAGACTATATCAATCAGGTGAGTATTATGAACGGAATGACACAATGGCTAGGGCGTTTTAAAATCTCCCAGAAAATCTGGGCAGGATTTGGCCTGCTATTATTAACCATCGCCATCATTTCAATCAGTGCATTAAACGGCTTCCGCTCTACCAGCGAGGGTGTAGACAGCGTTGTTGGGCACGACGTGCCTACCATGGCCGCATCGATGAAATTGCAGAATGCACTGGTCTCGTCCGCCCAGGCGCTGGGCTTTTATATGACCAGCCGTGATGAGCGCGATAAAAAAACCTACCTGGGCTCTATTGATGAAATCGACCTGGCACTGGCTGAATTACAGAATTTACCCGGCGTATCTGAAAACACCACCCTGCAACAAAGCATGCCTGGCATTATCACCAAGATTAATCGCTACAAGGCCTACCGGGAACAAATGGTGAAACTGGCCAGCGATGAGCGCAAGCGCACCCCTGCCACTGCCCTCGCTGCGGAAGAATTGAACCCGCGCGCGATGAGTATTCTTCAGATGACCCAGGAGATGATCGCTAGCGAACTGGAGGAAGACATCTCTGAAGTCTCGCGTCAAAAAATCAATGTATTAGGCAATTTGCGCCATCATTTCGATACGATGGTCTCAGAGTTTCGTGCCTTCCTGTTCAGTCGTAGCGATGCCCAGCTCAGTAACATCAAGCTTTTTCTGGGCGAGGTTGATAACGACCTGAACACCTTAAGCAGTGAGTTTAGCGAAACCCTGACCTTCGAACAGGAAGATGGGCTAAGCCAGGTTAATAATGCGTTTGGCGAATACAAGTCATACCTTGAAAAAGTTATAGAGATCCAGGGTAGCGATAAGTGGCGTGTTGACCAGTATCTAATCCGAACCGAGCTCAGGCCTTTACTGAAAGATATCGAACATGACCTGAACAACATGGTGCAGACCCAGCAGGATATCACCCGGCAAACCGGTGCCGAGCTGGAAGCGCTGGTCTCAGGCACGCAGGGCTTTGTTCTGATCCTGTCTGTCATCGGTATACTGGCCGGTGTTCTGATTGCCTGGCTGACCACCACCATGATTGTCTGCCCGCTAAAAACGGCCGTACAGGCAATGAGTGAAATATCGGAAGGTGACGGTGATCTGACCCGCCGCCTGGAAGTGAGCGGTAAAGACGAAATCGCACAACTGGCTGTTGCCTTTAATACCTTTGCCAGCAAGATCCATACACTGGTTGTCGAGGTCAGCTCATCAACCACCCAGCTTGCCGCCGCATCAGAGGAACTGTCGCTGATCACGCACGATACTACCACCGGCGTGGTAAGTCAGCAGAATGACATCGATCAGGTAGCCACCGCTATTAATGAACTGTCGGCCACCGTGCAAGAGGTGAATAACAACGCCCAGTCTGCTGCCAGTGCGGCCGACCAGGCCAGCGCGCACACTCGTGATGGTGGCCAGGTGGTTAAAACCAGCATTGCCGGCATTGGTAATCTGGCACAGGAAATTGAGCAGGCATCGCAGGTGATCCATAAACTGGAGCATGACACCGATGCGATTGGTGAGGTGTTGGCTGTTATTCGTGGCATTGCCGACCAGACCAACCTGCTGGCCCTGAATGCAGCAATTGAGGCTGCCCGTGCCGGTGAACAGGGTCGCGGCTTCGCAGTGGTTGCCGATGAGGTACGTACGCTGGCCTCACGCACACAGGAATCTACCCGGGAAATTCAGCAGACCATTGAGCAGCTACAGGCCGGTGCACGCAAAGCGGTTCAGGCCATGAATACCAGCCGTGAAATGGCTGAGTCCAGCGTCGATCAGGCCAGCCAGACCGGCAAGGCACTGGATAACATTACCACTGCGGTCTCGACCATTAACGATATGAATACACAAATTGCCAGTGCATCGAATGAACAAAGCCTGGTGACGGAAGAAATCAATCAGAACGTGATTAATATCACCCAGGTGGCAGAACAAACCGCCAGCAGTGCCGAACAGATTGACACCTCGAGCCGGGAACTGGCGCATTTGTCATCGCAGTTGCAGACACTGGTGGGGCAGTTCAAGGCTTAGATCAAGTTGTCGGGTTACGTTAACGCTCGGCAACTGCTCGGTCTCTGTTCTCGACCTACTTTACCTGGATCAGCAAACTGATCTTCTCCAGCAGCCGCTCAAAATCGACCGGCTTAACATCATAATCATTACAACCTGCCGCCAATGCACTCTCTCGCTCCTCGTGCAGCGCATGAGCGGTCAGCGCAATAATCGGTATACTGCCTGTAGATTTGTCTGCCTTGAGCAAGCGAGTAGCCTCCCAGCCATCCATCACTGGCATATCCATATCCATTAGAATCAGACCTGGCTGCTGCTCCCGCGCCTGTTCAATACACTGCCAGCCATTTTCGGCCAGCAACACCTGATAACCGGATTTTTCCAGCCGCAGGGACATCATATCCCGGTTCAGGTCGTTATCTTCTGCGAGCAGGATGGTGGCCATTTATTTCCCCTGAGAGGGTCTGTTAAGAATGCGCCAACAGGGCGTTGATCACTGTTTGCGTGTATCCAGCCAGAATGTTACCGGGCCGTCATTAACCAGACTTACCTGCATATCGGCACCAAAATGTCCGGACTTGACCCGTTTATAGTTCTCACTGGTATAGTCCAGCAGTTGCTGGTACAGCTTTGCCCCGCTTTCCGGCTCGGCTACGGTACTGAAACCCGGACGTGTACCCTTGTGCGTATCAGCCGCCAGGGTAAACTGGGGCACCAGTAGCAATTCACCCTGTATATCATTCAAACTGCGATTCATGCGCCCTTGCTGGTCGGGGAAAATGCGATAACCCAGGATACGCTCGGCCAGTCGCGCCACATCAGACAGACCATCATCACGCACGATACCGATTAATGCCAGAATACCCCTGTCAATCACCGCCACGCACTCATCCTCAATATCCACCTGAGCATACAGCACCCTCTGTATCAGACCGATCACCGCAATTGCACATGCATCTGTTCGGTTGCGCTGATCAGGGCATCGACAATACCGGATTCAGCAGCTGAATGACCCGCTTTGTCAATAATGTGCAGCTCGGACTTCGGCCAGGCACGATGCAAGGCCCAGGCCTGTTCCAGCGGGCACACCATGTCGTAGCGTCCGTGTACAACAATAGCCGGTATATCCTTTAATACAGGCATATTATCCAGTATCTGGTTGGACTGCAGAAAACTGTTATTGATAAAATAATGACATTCTATACGCGCCAGACTGAGTGCCGCATAAGGCTGGTTAAAGTGTCGCTCCAGTGACTCATCGTGTAACAAGGTAGCGCAACGCGCCTCCCACACTGACCAGGCCTTGGCCGCA
>DRJJ01000313.1 GCA_011052255.1 Gammaproteobacteria bacterium
CCTGTCCAGTCCTGAATTTCACTTATTGTTACCTGGTAGCATGCGTTTTCCTTGATTGTCCTGTTGCCGCTTCTGTCTCTTAGTGCCACTTCATCCTGAAATACTGCGAAGGCCAGTACTCCGAGTTCGTCGCCGGGTTTGCCATGTTTTTTTTGATAGCATATTATTTTGAAAAATCCTGAAGGTATACGTGCCGAGTCACTGTCTGACAGGTTAATAAATCTGTCAAGAGCACCAAAGATTGGCCCTGTAAAAACTGACAATCGGCCATTTTCAGCGTGCTGGAATTTTCTAACAATCTTCAGTTCAATGGCTTGCCATTCATCTCTGTTTAGATTTTTATGCTGAAGTGAGGAGTTGGCGTAGATAAAAGTAGCTTTACAGCCCTGTCAGATTCGGTATCTGTTGAGCCCCACATATTATTGAAGCGCATAACCATGTGGCCTCGATCATATGGATTGGGCATTTCTTCTCCTGCAGGATTCTTGCGGTCTTTGTAATAGGTATTATCAAGCTGGTTTTCAGGGCCTATATTTTTGTCAATCTTCCAGGTGCGTTTTCCTTTACCCGATACTTTCGGACGAAATTTTGTCTGGTCAATGTTGTACGCAGAATAGATAAGCTGACGCGTATACATATTCATTACCAGGGAGAATGAATGTGGTCAGAATAAATGTCGTCACGCAGTATGCCGGATTTACGTAAAACATTTTTCTTGAGAGGGCTACGAAACGAAGGTAATTCAATATTAATCTCATCGCCAATAAAATCAGGATCGTATCCGTTTTGCATGATGATCAGCTCCTTATCAATTTTGAATATTTTTTATTATTCTGCCCTTATTGTTTATATAGCATACTAATGGGAGTGTTTGAAAGGTTAAAATTACCCAAATAGGAGACAAGTTATTGAAATCCAGTGCCAGGTGAAAAAAAACAGGGCAAGGAAATGATTTCCCGGCCCTGTTACATTTATTTTATTAACGGCCTCTTTGGTGACGTTGTCCAGTGTTGGCTTTTGAACGGTTATTGTTGCCACCACGCGCTGACGGTTGTCCACCCCGGCGGTTGTGTGAGGCATGTTTACGCTGGCCGTTTCCTCCTCTTCCTCCGCGACCATTGTTAATGGGTTCGGGTTTGATAGAAGGGTCGGGTTCATAGCCTTCAAAGGTGACGCTGGGAATGTCACGTTTAATCAGGCGTTCGATATCTTTTAGTAATTTCAGTTCATCGACACACACTAGTGACATGGCCTCACCTTCATTACCGGCACGCCCGGTGCGGCCTATACTGTGAACATAATCTTCAGCGACGTTCGGCAATTCATAGTTGACCACATGTGGTAGCTGGTCAATATCGATGCCGCGTGCAGCGATATCGGTTGCAACCAGTACGCGTACCTTGCTGGCCTTAAAGTCTGCCAGCGCACGGGTACGTGCACCCTGGCTCTTGTTACCATGTATCGCGGCAGAACTGATGCCATCGGTGTTTAGCTGTTCGGCCAGGCGGTTGGCGCCATGCTTGGTGCGGGTGAATACCAGCACTTGCTGCCAGTTGTTGCCACCTATCAGGGCAGACAACAGTTCACGTTTACGTTTCTTGTCTACAGGATGGATGACCTGTGTGACGCTATCAACGGCGACGTTTTCTTTTGCGACCTCAACCAGTGCAGGTGACCTTAACAGGTCATTAGCCAGTTTTTTGATATCACTTGAGAAGGTGGCCGAGAACAGTAATGTCTGACGTTGCCTGGGTATCAGTGCGAGCACCTTGCGGATATCGCGAATAAAACCCATATCGAGCATGCGGTCGGCTTCGTCAAGTACCAGGATGTCAATTTTTGACAGATCGACCGAGCGCTGGCTAACATGGTCCAGTAACCGGCCCGGTGTTGCGACCAGGATATCGACGCCCTTGATGAGCTTCTGTTTTTGCGGGTTGATACTGACACCGCCAAACACAACGGTAGACCTTAATGGCAGGTGTTTGCCATAGCTCTGTACACTTTCATGAACCTGTGCGGCCAGTTCACGGGTTGGGGTCAGCATCAGGGCGCGGAGCGGGCGACGGCCTTTTTCCGGTTTGCTGGATGCCATGAGTCGTTGTAGCAGTGGCAGAGTGAAGCCGGCTGTTTTGCCTGTGCCAGTCTGTGCACCACCCATAATGTCGCGGCCTTCCAGAATGAGTGGAATGGCCTGTAACTGAATGGGTGAGGGGGTGTTGTAACCTTTTTCGGATACAGCACGGAGTAATTCGGCCCTTAGGCCGAGGGATTCAAATGACATGCTTGGATGTTCTCCAGAGATCGGCCTACCCAATACGTATTGTTTGGGGCGGTCTAGGCGGAAACTTGCTTTAGTATTTCGAGACGAATCGGGAAGGATTGCCGCGTTGGAAAGAGGTGCAGACCGAAGTGCACCAGATCAATGCAGCAGATTGTATCAGATATTCTGGTAAATAACTATATTGACAGTCAACGATTTAATTTCCTGTGGTTGGTAGCCAGGTTTGGAAGATTGCTGTGCTGCACTCGCAGTGGCTGTACCCGGGTTTTACGGGCTAAAGAGGTTTGCAGGAGACTTTATAGCAAGTCTCCTGCATGCAGAAAGTTATGGTTCCCAATAGAATGATGTATCCACATGGGTGCTGCCTACGGCACCATCTCCGTTGTGCAGTCTCCTGCGCACGGTCAGTTCTACGATATATGTACACTTCGTCATGGTAAGAAAGTCATTTATTTTTATACCGGTGCTGTTATTAATAAGATCCAGTGCGGTATTAGTATTGTTAGTCAACGGAACGGGCGCTGCAGACAGACTGGTTGCTGGTGGTGCGTCACTGTTCTTTCTGGCAGTAATCGTGACATCATCCAGATGGGGGTGCGATACTGTGTACACCGCATGCACATCTCCTGATAAGGGCGTACAGGCTCCGAGAGTCAAATGTTCTTTCATGGCCAGCTTCATAAATGCCGGATTGTTGTTTACGACCATAGAATTGAGAGTCTTGCCGCTACCAGGAAGAGTGGCGTAATTATTGGTCGCCTTGTCGATGACCTCTCTGGTTTCGAATCGTATGGCCATTTTCTGGATAGGCAGTTGATCTCCGACCGGGACAGGATCGCCCGGATTCGTAATAACACTGTCCGGGATATTAGTGTGATTGATATATTTTAACGTATCGATAGCCATCATTCCATCTAGATCAACCCAGCCCCACATGCCCGGGATAGCTAACTCCAATGGGTCAC
>DRJJ01000314.1 GCA_011052255.1 Gammaproteobacteria bacterium
AAAACATAGAGTTCCTTGCTGCGTTTAGCAAAATACAACTGTCCATCCAGCATGGCTTTCAGAGCCAGGTGGGCTTTCGGAGGATTATGTTGGGCAATCGTCTCAATCGCTCTGGCCTTCTTGCTATAACTTTTTGAGCTGAGTATTTTCCATGACTCATCCAGTGAGAATTCAGCTGCTATAGACGCCTGGGCAAAGCCCATCAGGATAGAGAAACACAGCAGTAGCGATACCAGTTTTTTACCTGGAGGTGTTGTTGCAAATTCAGACATATCTGATCTCATTTCATAAAAACAGGGGGTATAGAACAAAAGCGAAGCAACCCTGTCCGCTCATGCCCTATACACCCGAACTCAAAAGAACCTGGCGGTGAGACCCTGTCCTCTGAGATTCACAGCAGAGAATTTAGTAGTTCTGACCGCTGCACTTTTTGGTCTTGACGTTATAGTTACCGCAGGATAACGGCGCACGCCAGTCAGAAATAAGATTTTTGGAACCCGGCAGATAATCGGACCAGGCATCACCCGCAACCATACCTGGCGTTTTCCAGACGACATCAAATTGGCCATCATCTTGAATCTCACCGATCATTACCGGTTTGGTAATGTGATGATTAGGCATCATTGTCGAATAACCACCAGACAGATTTGGTACACTGACGCCAATCAGCGCATTCTGAACGGCGGTGGAATCAGTGGTACCGGCTTTTTCTACCGCTTTAACCCACATATTAAAACCGATGTAATGCGCTTCCATCGGATCGTTGGTCACACGTTTTTTGTTTTTAATGAACTTATGCCAGTTTTTGATGAAGGTTCTGTTTGCAGCAGAGTCAACACTCATGAAATAATTCCAGGCAGCCAGATGCCCTACCAGAGGTTTGGTATCAAGACCGGAAAGTTCTTCTTCACCGACCGAGAAAGCCATTACCGGAATATCCTCAGCAGAAATGCCCTGATTAGCCAGTTCCTTATAAAATGGAATGTTGGCGTCACCATTAATGGTGGATACCACTGCCGTTTTCCTGCCGGTGCTGCCAAATTTTTTGATTTGCGAAACGATTGACTGCCAGTCAGAATAACCGAAAGGCGTGTAGTTGATCATGATATCCTTTTCCTTGACCCCCTTTGACATCAGATAGGCCTTGAGAATCTTATTGGTGGTGCGCGGGTAGACATAATCGGTGCCCGCCAGAACCCAGCGTTTAACGCCCACTTCATTCATCAGATAATTAACCGCAGGTATCGCCTGCTGATTGGGCGCGGCGCCAGTGTAAAATATATTCTTCGATGATTCCTGACCTTCATACTGCACGGGATAAAATAGAATACTGTTCAGTTCTTCGAATACCGGCAACACCGATTTACGTGAAACCGAGGTCCAGCAACCAAAGACAACAGCAACATGATCCTTGCTGATCAGTTCGCGTGCCTTTTCAGCAAACAGTGGCCAGTTAGAGGCCGGATCGACCACGACAGGTACGAGTTTCTTGCCCAGCAGGCCGCCCTTTTTGTTCTGCTCGGCAATCAACATCAGCATGGTATCTTTCAGAGTCGTCTCTGAAATCGCCATCGTGCCGGAGAGTGAATGCAAAATACCGACCTTGATAGTGTCTCCCGCCCAGGCCAGCGTGGTGCTAAGCAATGATGAGGCGGTCAGGACTGCAGCGATCGCCAGTTTTCTAAGATTTTTTGTTGTCATAATAAAAACTCCCGTGTGTTTTAAATCTGAAATTGCATGCCAAACAAAACAGCATTGTGATCGATACCCTTTACGCCGCTGGCGCTAGCGTCACCGCTGGTCAGATCCAGGTTTAACTTGAGGTTCTGACCGGATATCACATAGTTAACACCCACTTCAGTCAATGAACTGCTATCACCAACCGAGGGGTTATTACTGGTATAACGCACATAAGGCTGGTATTTGCCCGAGCCTGTCTGATTACCGATCAGATAAGCGAAACTGGCGAAATATGCTGAGCCATCAAACATGGAGAAAGTGGGGGTTACCGCCGCAGTAGAAATATCAAAGGACTTGTATTCACCTTCAATCGTGACTGCCGCACCATTCATCAGTGGCTTTTCAAACAGGCCATCAATGGCATAACCTGTAAAGGAACCCGACTGCGTAGCGGTACCATAACCATCCCCCTGATGTTGGGCGGAAATAGCTAACGTCAGGATCTTACCGGCTTTGCCATAATAGGTGCTGCTGGTGTAATACCCCGGATTGGATTCTTTATTAAGGAAATTGTAAGCCATGCGCGTGGCGAACAAGGGCGCATCTGTTTGATTAGCTTTGCCGCTGTAACCATCAAACACACCAATGGCGTACTGGAATTTTCCCAGACTGCCCCAGGCAGTGACACCATCATCACGGCCATAGGTACCCGCCACACCGTTCGCGCCGTGTTTGGCATCATTGTCGGAAGGATAAAGAGGCACGCTGTACTGACCCCAGGTAAGACCATAAAACGGCCCGTTCATTTCGATACGATCAGCCGGTGTCAACATACGCCCCATCCATACATTGAACTTTTTAGCGGGTTCATATTGAACGATAGCATCCAGTACACCGTACTCGCCCCACATTTTGTCCGTGCCGAAATAAAATTTAAAATCCTTGGTGGCCTGTCCTGAGATATACAAACGCATATTTTCAAGATTGAAATTATTAGCCCGGCTGGTGCCGTTTGGCGCACCATCGCCAACAGAGGCGACGGAAGTGCGTATTCCAGCGCCAAAACTGATCCACCGGGTATCATCAATCTTAATTTTTCCGCCGGCCCACACCGGCGCACTGCTTGCAATAAGCAGGCTGCTCAAAAGCAGCGATGTCCCAACTACATTTTTTCTTTGCATTTCTAGATTCCTGTTGCTATGGCCAAGAGGCCGGTTAAACGTCAAGGAAAAAGTCAAGCGATGTGCAGAACCCTAACCTGGATAAACCACAAGACTCTGTTCAGTACCCCCTTGAGGGGTATAAGTACCTTCACGAAATAATTTTCTGCAAAATGCACAGAA
>DRJJ01000315.1 GCA_011052255.1 Gammaproteobacteria bacterium
CTTGGGCTGGGCGCCACACCGGTTGCAATAGCAAACATGAGTGCTGTGACTTCACGTTTTGGGCCGTCTATCAAGGCCTATCTGATTGTACCTCTGGTAGGCGCATTTTTTATTGACGTACTGAATGCGGCAACGATAAAATTCTTTATAGAAATTATCAGTGGATGGACTATTTAACGTTTGTTTTCACGATTTTCAACATAGAAATACCAATAAAATTACATAACCAAATGTTATTGAGAATGACATATATTAAGGATATAAAAAATATCGAAGTTGCTGCAGTGTTCGGGCGTTATCCGAAACAGATACGTGAAAAAATGCTCTTTCTTCGTACGTTGGTTATAGACACAGCAACTACAGCTGAAGGCATAGACAGACTTGAAGAAACGCTGAAGTGGGGAGAGCCGGCCTATCTAACAAAGTCAGGCAGTACCATCAGAATGGACTGGAAAAAATCCAGCCCGAATCAGTATGCCATGTATTTTAATTGCAAGACCAGTCTGGTTGATACGTTCAGGGAGATATATGGCGACTGCCTTCGATTTGAGGGTAACAGGGCTATTGTGTTTTATGAAAATGATGAAATACCGGTAGATGAGCTAAAGCACTGTATTTTGTTGTCTCTTACCTACCATCGTATCAAACATCTGCCCATGCTGGGTATATGATGAATATAGCTTTCTTAGGGGGATAGTGACTCCAGCAGCTGACGTACCGATTCCTGGCGCTGCTGTGGCTCTTCCATTTCCTGCTTGATGCGAAAGGTCTCCATACCATCAAGTTTATAAACATCAGGTCGTTGTTGAATATAGCTTATTACCTGAGCTGAATTAATGTCTGGTTCCTTTCCGAACTGGATGCGACCACCAGCCGGGCCGACGTCTATTTTTCGTATACCCATGGGTATGGCTATAAGCTTTAACTCGGTAATCAGTACGAGGTTTTTCAGTGGATCAGGCATCAGGCCGAAGCGATCTATCATTTCTACCTGTAGAGTATGCAATGCCTGAAGGTCTGCTGCACTGGCCAGGCGTTTATACATAATCAGTCGTGTATGAACATCTGGCAGATAATCTTCGGGTATCAGGGCGGGCAGGTGCAGGTCTATCTCCGGGCCGTGTTCCAGTGGTGCATCCAGCTCTGGTTGCTGACCGGACTTCAACGCCTTGACTGCGCGCTCCAGTAATTCTGTGTACAGGGTGAAGCCGATCTCGTGAATCTGCCCACTCTGACCCTCACCCAGTAACTCGCCTGCGCCACGTATTTCGAGATCATGGGTGGCCAGCATAAAGCCCGCCCCCAGGTCTTCCATTGATTCTATCGCCTGCAGACGCTTGATCGCATCTTTGCTGATGGCTCGCTGATCGGGAATCAACAGGTAGGCATAGGCACGGTGGTGTGATCGTCCTACCCGGCCACGTATCTGGTGTAACTGCGCCAGACCGAGTTTATCAGCCCGGTCTATGATGATGGTATTGGCAGTAGGGATATCAATGCCGCTTTCGATAATCGTGGTGCAGACCAGGATGTTGTAACGCTGGTGGTAAAAATCGAGCATGATTTGTTCGAGCTCGCGTTCACTCATTTGTCCGTGCGCTATCGCGATACGTGCTTCGGGGACCAGTTCATGTAACTGTTTCGCTGTTTTTTCGATGGTTGAGACATTGTTATGCAGGAAGTATATCTGGCCACCGCGGTTAAGTTCTCGTGAAAAGGCCTCGTTGATCAGTACATCATCCCACTCAGTTACAAAGGTTTTGATGGCCACACGGTCGGCGGGGGGTGTGGCAATGATAGACAGGTCGCGTAATCCGGACAGGGACATGTTCAGTGTACGTGGGATAGGCGTTGCTGTGAGGGTTAGTATATCGACCTCGGCGCGCAGTTTTTTCAGTTGCTCCTTATGACGCACACCAAAACGATGTTCTTCATCAATAATGATCAGACCAAGTTCGTGGAACTTGATGTCTTTCTGTATAAGCTTGTGCGTGCCTATGACCAGGTCAACTTTACCATTGGCCATATCATGAAGCACAGCTTCGGTATCTTTTTTGCTACGGAAGCGTGATAACACTTCAATCCGGAAGGGCCAGTCGGCAAATCTATCAAGAAAATTCTGATAGTGTTGTTGAGCAAGCAGAGTGGTGGGTACCAGTATGGCCACTTGCTTACCGTCCTGTACGGCAACAAATGCAGCGCGCATGGCAACTTCAGTTTTACCAAACCCAACATCTCCACATACCACCCGATCCATAGGCTGAGGGCTACGCATGTCATCCACTACGGCATCTATGGCGTCCTGCTGGTCAGGTGTTTCTTCAAAAGGAAAACTGGCAGTAAAACTGTCATAATCTTGCTCGTCAAGCCGGTATTGGTAACCACTACGAGCTGCACGTTTGGCATAGATATCGAGCAACTCCACCGCAACATCGCGTACTTTTTGTGCTGCCTTACGTTTTAGCTTCTGCCAGTGGTCACCACCAAGACGGTGCAGTGGGGCAGAATCAGCCGATGCACCACTGTAGCGTGATATCAAATGGAGTGAGGCAACCGGTACGTATAACTTGTTCTCATCTGCATATTCAAGCAGCAAAAACTCACGTTCCTGGTTACCTACTGTGAGGTGTGTCAGCCCCTGGTAACGGCCGATGCCGTGTTCTTCGTGGACCACCGGGTCGCCGGTATTCAGATCGCTAAGGCTGCGAATAATCTGATCGGCGTCAGAGCTGCTTTTTCGTCGACGACGTATCTGTTGTGCGCGTTCACCAAATAGCTGGGTTTCAGTAATCAGTGCGATGGATGGGTTTTCAATGACTACACCCTGTTCAAGAGGAGCAATCGCAATGCCAAACTCATGCCCATCACCAAGAAAATCATCCAGATTGTCAAATTGTCGTGGCAACAGCTGGTTACGTCTGAACATCTCCAGCAGCACTTCACGCCGACCGGCTGATTCAGCCAGTATCAGCACCTGGCCATCGAATTGATCCAGGTAACGTTGCAATGCATCAACAGGCTGCTCACTACGTGATTGCACCAGTAGCATGGGTGCCGCAGAGGTTGAGAAATTAATGATAGATTTATCAGGCTGGTTTGTTATCTGTTCAAACGGATGGACCTGAATGCTCGGATAACCACCTAGTTTCTCGCTGAGTTGCTGTGGCTGCAGGTAGAGTTCATCCGGGGTAAGGATTGGCCGTTCGACATCATGTCGACGTTGTTCATAGCGATCATGAATCTGTTTCAGAATAGTATCGGTTGCTGCATCGTGGTCATGGGTGTGGATGACCAGTGCTTGTTCGGGTAGATAGTCAATCAGGCTGCTGGTTTGTTCAAAAAACAGGGGCAGAAAGTATTCGATACCATTGGGTGTGCGATTCTGGCCAATATCGTTATAGATGACATTATTACCCAGATTGCCTTCAAAACGATTTCGAAAATTGCGGCGAAAATCTTTTATTGACTCGTCGTGTAATGGAAATTCACGTGCGGGTAAAAGATGAATGTTATCTACCTGTCCACTGGATCGCTGAGTTTCCGGGTCAAATTGTCTGATACTTTCTACTTCTTCATCGAACA
>DRJJ01000316.1 GCA_011052255.1 Gammaproteobacteria bacterium
CTGAAAAGAACTTGATGCCATTATCATAATGCGGATTATGGGATGCGCTGATGACGATGCCGGCATCAGCATGCAGGGTGCGGGTAAGATAGGCAATGGCCGGAGTGGGCATGGGCCCCAGTAACAGGATATCGGTTCCGGCTGCAGACAGGCCCGCCTCCAGTGCGGATTCAAACATGTAACCGGAGATACGCGTATCCTTGCCGATTAACACCCGCCCGTAACCGTTCTGCGCCAACACCCTGCCTGCTGCCCAGCCCAGGCGCAACATAAACTCTGCTGTAATCGGCTCTTCCCCGACACGGCCCCGTATACCATCGGTACCAAAATATTTTTTATTCATGTGACAGGTGATCTCCTGTTTCAATCTCACTGCCAGTCATTGTCAGAAAGATTATATTCTTATCATTCTAGTACAGCGTCTGTGTCTATGCCGACATCACAGCCGAACAAACAGCAAGTGCCTCTGCCGTCGCGCACACATCATGCGTGCGAACAATGCTTGCACCAGCCATAACCGCTATTGTCATAGCGGCCAGACTACCGTGCAGGCGCTGATCAACATCTACATCGAGTACCGCCCCAATCATGCTCTTGCGAGACAGACCAACCAGGACAGGCAATCCCTGCTCTATGAACACGTTCAGCTGTCTGAGCAAGGTATAGTTCTGCTCCACCGTCTTGCCAAACCCGAAGCCGGGATCCAACGCTATGCGATCACGACTGATACCAGCCTGCTCACAGGCCTCTACCCGCTGATGCAAAAAAACAGCTATTTCTTCTGTAATATTCTTATAACGAGGATCATCCTGCATTTTCTGCGGCTCACCCTGCATATGCATCAGACAAATCGCCGCATCTGATTCTGCAGCGGCCTCCATTGCACCGGGCTGCTGCAATGCACAGACATCATTGATCATCGAAGCACCGGCAGCAACGGCCTGACGCATCACCTCTGGCTTGCTGGTGTCAATCGATATAACGGCATCAAGCCCGACAAGCATTAATGCATTGATTACCGGCACAACCCGTTGGCATTCATCCTCAACACTTACCGGTAGCGCGCCGGGACGTGTGGATTCACCACCAATATCAATAATGGCCGCCCCTTCTGTGACCATAGCCTGTGCATGCGCTACTGCTGTATCAATAGAAAAATACCGACCTCCATCAAAAAAAGAATCCGGTGTTACGTTAAGCACACCCATTACAACGGGTTGAGAGAGATCCAGGCTGCGGCTGCCACAAGTGAGTTTCATTGTATTTTTATTCTGGCTTAACCACGTAAGAAATCAGCTATGAGTTCACCGTATAAAACAAAAAACGGCGGAGCTAAGTTCCGCCGTTTTTTGTTAATCATAAAGCAGTAATTAGTGCTCTCCCGCAGGCCCGCCAATAGATGACCCTTTGTCCCTGGTAGCTGAAGACTCACCGCCCTCACTATTGTCTACCGAGGTGCCGGATCCGGGCTGGTCGTCATCCTCCCAGTCGGCCGGTGGTTTCGGTGTACGGTGTGCCATCAGATCCTTGATCATATCGGCATCGATGGTTTCGTACTTGATCAGGGTTTCTGCCATGGCATGCAGAATATCCATATTTTCTGTCAGTAGATTTTCGGCGCGCTTGTAGTTTCTATTAATAAAGCTGCGCACCTCTTCATCAATCGTATGAGCCGTTTCGTCAGAAACATTCTTGTGCTGGGTAACCGCATGTCCAAGGAAAATTTCGCCTTCATCTTCGCCGTAGGTCAACGGGCCCAGACGATCAGACAAGCCCCACTTGGTAACCATGTTACGGGCTATCTCGGTAGCACGCTGAATGTCATTGGATGCGCCGGTAGTAACACTGTCTGCACCAAAAATCAGTTCCTCGGCAATACGGCCGCCAAACAGGCTGGATAACTGGCTTTCCAGACGTTGCTTGCTGTAACTATAACGGTCTTCTTCCGGCAGGAACATGGTGATACCCAGTGCACGGCCGCGGGGAATAATACTTACTTTATATACCGGGTCGTGTGCCGGTACCAGCAAGCCTACAATTGCATGGCCCGCTTCATGATAGGCCGTGAGTTTTTTCTCTTCTTCATTCATGACCATGGACTTGCGCTCGGCGCCCATCATGATCTTGTCTTTGGCATGCTCAAAATCATCCTGATCCACCAGACGCTTGTTGCCTCGCGCTGCAAACAGGGCAGCCTCATTAACCAGGTTCGCCAGGTCCGCTCCAGAAAAGCCCGGTGTACCGCGAGCGATTATGCCCGGTTTGATATTGTCTGACAGTGGCACCTTGCGCATGTGTACACGCAGGATCTGTTCACGGCCACGCACGTCCGGCAATGGCACGACCACCTGACGGTCAAAACGACCCGGGCGTAACAGTGCCGGATCCAGTACATCAGGACGGTTGGTCGCTGCAATAACAATAACGCCCTCGTTACCTTCAAAGCCGTCCATTTCAACCAGCAACTGGTTAAGTGTCTGTTCGCGCTCATCATGCCCGCCGCCAAGCCCGGCACCACGATGTCGACCGACTGCATCAATTTCATCAATAAAGATAATGCAGGGAGCCGTTTTCTTGGCCTGCTCAAACATGTCACGCACACGTGACGCACCGACACCAACAAACATTTCAACAAAATCGGAACCGGAAATAGTAAAGAATGGCACCTTGGCCTCTCCGGCTATCGCCCTGGCCAGCAGGGTTTTACCAGTACCCGGTGCACCTACCATCAGTACACCGCGCGGAATCTTGCCACCCAGTTTCTGGAATTTACCTGGATCGCGCAGGAACTCGACCAGTTCGCCCACTTCTTCTTTGGCCTCATCAACACCGGCCACATCGCCAAAATTAATCTTGACCTGGTCTTCACCCAGCATACGTGCCCGGCTTTTTCCAAATGACATCGCGCCACGGCCACCGCCACCGCCCTGCATCTGGCGCATGAAAAATATCCAGACACCAATCAGTAATAACATCGGGAACCATGAAATAAAGATTTGTGACCACATCGACGGGCGTTCCGGCGGCAAAACTTCGAGAGTCACATTATTTTCAAGCAAGTCCTTGACCAGGCCTGATTCATCACCAACCGGAGAGTAGGTTATGAAGCGCTGACCGGTACTGGTCTC
>DRJJ01000317.1 GCA_011052255.1 Gammaproteobacteria bacterium
CGCCGGGCCATGATTTATGAATTCCCACATCAAATGCAAAGTCTGGAGTCACGGATACATGAATTCCTGACAGAGATATTCACACCTAATCAGTTTGAGCAGCCGGCACTACTACGTGGAATATATTTTCTAAGCAGCACGCAATCCACTATGCCTGCGAGTTGGGTATCGGGCGTGTTACCGCTGGAATATAATACGCCGCCGCCAGTAAGCGTTGGTCAGACCGAGCGAAAAAGCTTTTTTATAAAACGACTGTTCAGCGATATGATATTTGCAGAATCAGATATGGCTACAGTAAATTCGCGTATCGACAGGCGTTTTAAATGGACATACCGTGCAATTCTAACGGCTGTTACTGCCTTTTTCAGCGTAGGTGTTTATGCGTGGTATATCAGTTATGAAAACAATAATCATTACGTTAATAACGTATATCAGGATATCGACCAATATAAAGATATAAACAGTAATCAACTAAGTACCAAGGTCGACTGGAAAGTAATGGCAGCCGGCCTGGATGTATTAAAAGACCTGCCTACAGGATATGATAAAGGCCCGGATGATTACAGTATGGACATGGGTTATGGCCTGTATCAGGGTTATAAGGTAGGAGCCCAGGCAAGAACAACATATCTAAAGGCTTTGCAGTTTCACTTTATGCCTGCCATATCAACCATGTTAATCAAACAGATTGATGTTGCTAGTAAAAATGATGATTTTTTATACGAGGCACTTAGATTTTATTTAATGCTGTATAACCCGGATAAAATGGATGTCGAGACATTTAACTTATGGGCAGCTACCTTGTGGCGGGGAAATCTGACAGGAAAAGATAGTAAACAGCTTCAGACTATACTTAGCCAACACCTTAACGTGGCGCTGGCAGAGAAAATTACTCCGCCACCCATAGACGCTAAAAGGGTTAAGAAGGCTAGAGAGGTGCTAACCAACACACCTCTGGACGTGAGATTATATCGAAGACTAAAAAATGACTATATCCAGGATCACTCAGGAGGGTTTAGTGTTGCTGATGTTCTGGGTAAGAAAGCAGAGTTATTGTTTTATCGCCGTAGTGGAAAAGCGCTCACAGAATCTATACCGGAATTGTTTACCTATAAGGGATTTCACACCGGTTTTAATATTCAGAACAAGCAGCTGGCAAAACGACTTGCTGATGAACGCTGGATCTATGGAGACTCAACTCATGAAACATTTTCAGAGGCAGATGTAGACTCAATCAGCAAACGAGTTCAGGAATACTATTTTGACGAATATATTTCGCGCTGGAACGCCCTGCTTAAAGACCTGGTACTCAAATCATTTAATACAGCAAATCAGGGTCGAAATATAGTACGCTTAATGGCAAGTTCAGATGCGCCATTGATAGTATTGCTAAAAAATATTCGAAAAAATACAGCACTAAGTGAGCTGCCAGCATCTGCAGATGCTGCAAAACACGTCGCAGGTGCCCTCGCTGAGTCAAATTCAAAATTATCAGCAGAAAAGCGGCGCCTGGAAAGACTGGTGCCAAAGAATACAAAAAAATCTCGCGTTAAGCTGCCAGGGCAGCCTGTTTCTAGCGCGTTCTCATCGCTAAATGATTACATTAATGACAGTGATGGTTTGCCATTATCTCAATTGCAACTCGCTATCAAGGAACTTGACAAATACTTCAAAAACCTCGCATTTGCGAGTGACTTCAAGATGGCTGCATTTGAAGCGAGCCGAAGTGATGATCAGGGTGGTGGTGCTATTAAACCAGTATTATTTGCCGTCAGTGAGGCGCCTGTTATCGTTCAGGGGTGGTTCAAGTCACTTGCACGTGATAGTCGGCGCGTAACGACAGTTGCAACAAAAGGTTACATCAATAATGCCTGGCAAGATGATATCGTAAAATATTACGAAAGGGCTATAAAAGGTCGATACCCGCTTGATGCTACAAGTAACAGACAGGTACAAATGGATGATTTTGTAGCATTCTTTGGCCCGGGCGGGAAGATGGACACCTACTTTAATCAATATATTAAGGTATATGTCGATACAAGAGGAGACAAGTGGCGAATCAAGCGTAAAGGTCTTTCTGAAGAATCATTAAAGATTTTCGAACGCGCCAGGCGCATACAGGAAGCATACTTCTCAGGAAATCAAAAAACACCTAATGTTAAATTTATCCTGCGCCCCTACTCGCTTGATAAAGTAGCGACACAATCATTACTTGACATAATGGGTGTAAAAGTCAGGTACAAACATGGTCCGGTGCGTTCCTATCCTGTGGTATGGCCTGGTGTTGAAAAAAACAGCTCCGACTTTGTATTAATGCTGGCCAGTAAAGGAACTCCACTGAGCACACGTTCCGAGGGTGAGTGGGGTTGGTTCAGGCTAATAGATCAATATGCCGATATTAAAAAAATGGAAAACAACAATGACGACTATCTGCTCACCTTTAAACTTAAAGGCGTAAAAGCAAAATATGTACTGCGACCACAAAGTATAGTTAATCCTTTCACCAATACAGATATTAGGGGTTTTTCGCTCCCACAACGCTTATGAGTATAAATAATGAACATTGTGGCTTGTTTGGAAAACTACCACAGCAAGCTGATTTTATCAGTCATCATCTACACGAGGACTACACGGAGTACTGGCATTCCTGGTTGCAATCATCCATGAGTGTGAGTCGTGAACAGCTTGGGGATGACTGGCTTAATTATTATTTAACCAGCCCGATATGGCACTTTGCCTTGTCGCCGGGTATTTGTTATTCACATACTGTAACGGGTGTAATAATTCCGAGTATGGATGAAGTGGGTCGTTACTTCCCGCTTACCCTTGCTCATGCCGGCAATCATCTGGTATGGGATGCCTATTTGAATGGACAAGAGTGGTATGGTGCTGCCGAACAAACACTGATTTCTGCACTGGATGAAAATACCGGATATGAAAAACTGATTGAGAAACTTGAGTCACTTGATAAGCCGGACTTCCATGGATTGCCTGAATACCAGACACAAGCCTCAATAACCGGCCTTGATAAATCCTATATGGTTCCAGTACCAGACGATACTGGCAATACGGACATACTGATGGGTCTACTGGACAAGACCTATACAAGATTACTAGGTAATTACAGTCTGTGGTGGACAAAAGGATCAGAGTACGTTGAGCCCTGTTTGTTAGTAAGCTCCAATCTACCGGCAGCAGGACAGTTTGCAGCGATGTTAGATGGTGACTGGCAACAGTGGGGCTGGTCTATAGAACAGGTTATTACAGAAACCGTGAACGAAGAGCCTGACGTGGCAGTGGCAAACAACAATGAATAATACCGGATGCTACGTTACATCGAGTGGACTAACGCATGTTGGCTGTGTACGTGCCTGTAATGAAGACGCATACCTCGAAATGCCGGATTCTGGTTTATGGTGCGTGGCTGATGGTATGGGCGGACATGATTCTGGTGATGTCGCCAGTCAGAGCATCATACAGGCGTTAGCGCAACTAGGGGCTGAGTATCAGGGTTATGAACTGACAGAACAGGTGACGGATGTTTTGCAGACTGTGAACACTTACTTACTCAACCACGCCAGATCGATCGGGGGTGATGCGGTTGTCGGGAGTACTGTAGTGGTACTTGTACTGGAAGGTGAGAACTATCATTGCTACTGGACCGGGGACAGTCGCTGTTATCTTTGGCGTGACAATTTCTTGAAATGTATTACACGAGACCATACACTGGTTTCAGAGGCCGTTGCAGAAGGTCGATTGACTCAGGTTCAGGCCGATAAACACCCAAAAGGTCATGTGCTGACACGAGCAATAGGAGCCTATGAAGACGTGACCGTAGAGGTCGAAACCGGCATTATTTTCGAGGGTGACACCTTCCTGCTGTGTACAGACGGGTTAACCAGGATCTTTAATGATCAAATGATCGCAGAACGGTTATTGTATTCACCACCGGATCAGGTGAATGCCAGTCTCATTGATGAGGCCTTGTCATTAGGTGCGAGTGATAATATTACCTCAATTATGCTGACGATCGAATGATACACAAGTGATTTAGTAAAAAATATTTACTAAATAGTGAATGCAGTAGCAGAAAAACCGGGATTTTTGTAGCTTAACTTTGGTACAATCTTAATAAGCACGGAAGCTGTGGAATTTATGACAGCCGCCATTTGTGGGCGTCATATCCAGTCAAATAAATAAGGAGCAGTATTATGTCTGGTGCCAGTGAACCTACCTCACAAACAGGCCGTCTTATCGGTCTGCAAACTGTACTTGGGGGCGACATACTCATTCCGACACATATCAGTGGGTCGGAGGACATGTCTGCGCTATTCCACTATTCACTGGACGTTTTCTCAGATACGAAAGATAACCTCCAGCCTAAAGACCTGGTCGGCACACCCGCAACATTCGTCTTGCAGCAGACCGACAAAAGCCTGCGCTACTTTAATGGCTATATTGACTCTATGGTTGCATTAGGCGTTCAACGTGCAGGCCAGCAGACCACCTATTCATTAACCATGATGCCATGGCTGGGCTTTCTCGAGAAAGCGAGTAACTGCCGTATTTTCCAGAATAAAACCATCCCTGATATCCTGACAGATGTATTCACCCCGTATTCGATGAGCGATGTAAAGAAAAAGCTCACCGCCACACACCCAGAACACGCATTTATCGTTCAATACAATGAAACTGACCTGGAGTTTGTAGAACACCTGATGCGACGGGAAGGCATCGCATATTATTTCACACACACGAATGGTACTCATACACTAAACCTGGTTGATGCAGGCATATCCCTGCCAAAACTCACACCTAAAGACAAGTTATTCTTGCAGTCCGGAACCAATACATTTGAGCACTTTGACTCCTGGGAACATGCCAGTGAGTTTGTCACCGGTAAATTTCGTCAGAAGGCATATAACTATAAGAATCCAAGTGATCAACTCAAGGTAAAATCACAGGCTAAAGGTGAAACGGGCAAGGTACCACGCGTACTGGATATGGAGCACTATCGTTATAATGTCGATTTCGGAACCGCATCAGCTGGCAACCCCGACACGGCCTTAAGGCGTGACGAAGAACTGGAGCGCGAAAGACAGGTACGCGGTTCAGGGCATTATCGCTTTCTACAGGTGGGTCACGTTTTTACGGCAGATGTTATACCCGCTACAGCCAGCTGGGATGACAAAGGAAAAAGCTTTTCCATTACGGGTGTGGAATGGTCAGCCTGGGACAGTAGTCATAGCAGCGATGGTGATGCCGGTTTTTCAATGAGCTTCACCGCCATGCCAAAAGGAGCACTTACCTTTCCTTTTGCCAGAACTGAGCCTCGAATCTATGGTATGCAAACAGCCGTCGTTAATGGCCCACCAGGCAGTGAAATCCATACCGATTCACTGGGACGTATCTGTGTAAAGTTTCACTGGGATGAGCGGCCAAAAACATTTAATAACGGCAATACCAGTTGCTGGTTGCGAGTCATGCAATCCATGTCGGGGAAAGGCTTCGGTGGCCAGTTCACACCACGGGTAGGGCAGGAAGTCGTTATCGCTTTTGAAGAAGGCAATCCCAACCGACCCTTCGTCATCGGTGGGTTATACCATGGCGAACATGCACCACCCTATGTAGACGGCAATACCCTTGGCCCAGGCACCCGTAGTGGTATGAAAACCCGATCAACCCAGGGTGGTGGCGCATCAAATTATAATGAATTGTATTTTGAAGATAAAAAGGGTAGCGAGCAAGTATTCATACAGGCCGAAAAAGATCTCGATATTAAAGTAAAAAACAACGAAAAGCACAAAATCAAAAAGGATCTTGGTTACACAGTTGGTAATAACGAAAACCATAAAGTCAGCAAAGAAGTCGTGATCGATGCTGGTCAAAAAATCACATTAAAGGTAGGTGGGTCAACCGTTACCATCACCGCCTCGTCGATAGATATCAAAAGCCCAACAGTTAACATCAACTAGGGCGATATCATGGCAAATGCATTATATGGGCGTTGTGTAGCAAATAAGCCGATAACCATTTCGCATGGAAACATGACCATGGTTTTCGCACCTGCCCAATTCTGGCCGACATACTGGCTAGCAAAAAATAGGGTAGATTTTAACCCTCACCTTAAATATATACTACGTATGAGACTCAAGCGTAACGATGTAGGTAAAATATTAAGACAATTTAACCAGGTAACTGGTAAGCAAATTAAAATGAATTGGTCGGACGACCAATATAAATTAGTACTATTTGACAGGATAAAAGTAGCAAAGATAAAGGTCTACTTTATAAAGAACACTACTATGCGTTCTGTCGTCCTCAGTGACAGCTATCTCAGCGTAAATTGTAAAAGTGTTTTTTCACTCGCCCAATATACCCAGCCCGGCACAAAACCAATGCGCGACAAACTCGCTGTAGAGCTGAGTCAGATACTGATGCTGAGAAGGTCTGATAAAATACGACATGATGATATTTACTGGTCAAGATCGCGTGTTGTCCGGGGGCTTATCGTAACCGGTGCTGTGATAACTGTCTTTGCAGAAGGCATAGGTGCTCTGATCAAACTGGTTGTCGTAATAGTGGTGGCAGCGTATGAAGCATTTAATGCAGTCTTGAGGAGATTCACTGAACTGGTATTAACAGGCGATTTTCCAGCCCTCCAAAGAGACTTGCAAAAGTTAATTGGTGGCATTTTGCACGGCGCAGAAACGGTCATAAACAACATCAAGAAGGGATACGACATCATCACAACGATCTGGGGTGATGAAAGCAGCAGAAACCTTTTATTCGCTTTTATGAAGGAATATGTAGATGGTACATCTGTAGTAGATTCAGCCACATTCAAAATATCACTTACAATAGATATTCTGATAATTATAGGAACACTTGGAGCAGGAGCTGTGGTTGTAGGCGCACGGCTGGCCCAACGGGTTGGACAATTCACAGTTCGTGCTTTACAATTTATCGTAGATTTATACCGGGCATTAAAACTGTCTAGAGCATTGCGAAGGGTTGATGTAAAGAAACTAAATTTAAAAGCGCCGAAACCGATTATTAGGCAAATACAACCGCCGAAACCGAAATATAAATTTGGCAAACCTGAAAACCGCAAGCAGGATGTGAATGAGTCGAATAATTCTTCAGGTTCCGATACAGAATCTAGTAAGAATCCTGAAGCTGTGGCAAAGAGTGCAAATAAAGAAATTGGTATAATTTCAACAAGAACAACTAAAAATAAAACTAGACTAGGTGGAGAATCTGGTGAGCTAGGTATAAAAATAAAATACAAAAACGGAACAGAGTTTGATATGACTCGTACACGAGTTAAAGAGACAGAAGTTAATCCTTATAAACCTGGCCGAACAAGAAACAAAAGATTTGATAATGCACTAGATAAAAATGGTATAAAACGTGCTCCAACTAAAAGTGAATTAGATTGGTTTAATAGTATAGATTATTAGGATATAATTATGATTGATTCAAAAACGGGTAAAAAAATTGAAGTCCTAATTGATCCGGAAGCGGGACCATATATTCGAATTTCAAATTGGAATGATGCAGATTGTTTAGAAGATTTACTTTCTGACAAATATGATGTTTTATTTGAAATGAAAACTCCAGATGATTTAGCTATTGACAATGGTAAGGAATATTATTTCGGTAATATTGCAGATCCTGAAAAGCTTCAGAAAATTTTAGATGAAATTAATTTGGAGTAATATTTCTTAGTAATAGAAAAGAATAGGGGGCAGCGATAAGATAATATCTAAAAGGAAGCCCTGCATCAGGAGGGTCTGGGGAAACTCATGCGGGATGGCATGCGGGATGGGCGGGATGGGGTCGGACTGAACCTCCCCCAGTTTAACGGATGTATCAATCCAGAACTTTTTTTATTCTGTTAAAACGAACTGCGCCTGGTACGAAAAGCAGCGGGGCTGAACACATTTCGCAGTGTAGTCGCCGCCGCACGTACCAGTAGGCAATAACCCAGAATGATGAAGCTGGATTCGATGCTTACTGCCTTTAACTGGATCAAGGTCAGTATTGGGTAGTTACTTAGGCCGGCTGCGTCCAGTATCAGTAACGCAATGCTGTTTGCCAGAATGGCAAGTATTCCCCAGACCAGATAATAGGATGCGGGCATACTGTTTCTTGCCGGGTTTTTAACAAACCCACAGTAGGCGAACATTATAAAGAATACAGTAAGTAGAATACCTTGTTCAAACTGGATTGAATTCATTTCCTTTATTTCCCCCGGAAAAATGAGCGCACGGTTTCTTGTTAGTATTGGCAGTCAGGTATTGGTTACCTGAACTGAACCGCGTGCCCGGAAACTATATGTTTACGTTATTTAGTATCATTTTGTAATTATTGTTCGAATAAGATAGCCGAATTTCAGGCGCTATGCAAATACACGTATAAGTTAATGAATTTAGTCCGTATTTTTAATTACAATTAGAAATAATAAATATTATCTATATAAAACATATTGTTACGTTTTTTCTTCGTCGGGCATTTTTTATACATTAGTAAAGGTTTTTATTACAATCAGCTTCTAAACCAAGGATAAATAAGTAGAATCACTACGTCGAAATTTCGTCATTTGAGTGGGCGAATCTGATGCGCTCAGTATTTTTTATTTTGTTGCACGCTACTATGTTGTTCCGTGTCTTGACTGTCATACAATAGCTGCATATGTCTGCCTCATTCGTACACTTACATCTTCATAGTGAATACTCTCTTGTGGATGGAATCATCCGCATTAAGGATCTGGTGCGCTCCTGTGCCGAAAAAGGCATGCCTGCAGTTGCGATCACTGATCAGTCGAATATGTTTGCGATGGTCAAATTCTATCGCGCTGCGCTGTCTGCAGGTGTAAAGCCCATTGTTGGTGTTGATGTCTGGATACAGAATGAACACGAAACGGGTCAGCCTTATCGCATGGTATTACTGTGTCGCAATCAGGCGGGTTATCTGAATATGACCAGGCTGGTATCTGAAAGCTACCTGCATGGCCAACATCGTGGTATTCCGATGCTGGAACGAGACTGGTTAAAACAACATGCAGATGGACTGATTGCCTTGTCGGGTGCCGGACGAGGTGATGTGGGCCGTGCGTTACTTGCCGGACGGGCAGATCTGGCTGAGCAATATGCTCGCCATTGGGCGAGCGTGTTTCCGGGGTCCTATTATATGGAGGTGCAGCGTACCGGACGCACGGGGGATGAAGACATTGTCCATGATTCGGTAAGGTTGGCAGAAAAGCTCGGCTTGCCGGTGGTGGCTAGCAATGATGTTCATTTCATCAACAGTGACGAATTTGCCGCTCACGAAACACGTGTTTGTATTCATGATGGCCGCACACTGGATGATAAAAGACGTCCCAAGCTTTATAGTGCAGAACAATATTTACGTTCACCGGAAGAAATGCAGGAACTGTTTGAAGATTTGCCTGAGGCTATCGACAACACACTGGAAATTGCACGGCGCTGTAATGTCAGTCTGACACTGGGTAAAAATTACCTGCCTGATTTCCCGGTGCCGGAAGGGATGAACGTCAATTCCTTCCTGGAGTCTGAATCATATAAGGGTCTGGATAAGCGCTTGCAGGTTATTCTGGAGGATGTAACAGATGACCAGGAGCAGATACGTCAGACCTACAGGGACCGGCTGAAATTTGAGCTGGATGTCATTATACAGATGGGCTTTCCGGGCTACTTCCTGATTGTGGCGGACTTTATTCGCTGGGCCAAGAACAACGCTATTCCGGTAGGTCCTGGTCGTGGTTCCGGGGCCGGTTCACTGGTTGCCTATGCGCTTGATATCACGGACCTGGATCCGATCAAGTATGACTTGCTGTTCGAGCGGTTTCTTAATCCTGAACGTGTATCCATGCCTGACTTTGATGTGGACTTTTGCATGGAACAGCGCGACCGTGTGATCGGCTATGTTGCCGATCACTATGGTCGTGAAAAGGTATCCCAGATTATTACCTATGGCACGATGGCGGCCAAGGCGGTGGTGCGTGACGTTGGCCGTGTACTGGGCCACCCGTATGGATTTGTCGATCGTATCGCCAAACTCATCCCGTTTGAAATTGGCATCACGCTTAAAAAGGCCATCGAGCAGGAAGATGAACTTGCGCAGCTGGTAGAGGATGATGAAGATGTCAGTGGCCTGATGGATCTGGCAATGAAGCTGGAAGGTGTTGCCCGTAATGCGGGCAAGCATGCCGGTGGCGTAGTCATCGCCCCTTCACAGTTAACCGACTTTACCGCACTGTACTGTGAGCAGGGCGGCAGCAACCTGGTTACCCAGTTTGACAAGGATGACGTTGAGGCGGTCGGGTTAGTGAA
>DRJJ01000318.1 GCA_011052255.1 Gammaproteobacteria bacterium
TAGTCTCAGGGCCATCTATTTCCATAATCTGGTCAATCACCCAGCGGTTATCGTGGTGCTCCTGATTCATGACTTTTTGCACCATAGAGCCAAAGTATTGCAGGAAGTTATAGCTGGGCCCCTCATCGACAGAAAAATCGTATAAGGCGAATTCGGCAGCGCGTACGTTCAGCATGGCAACAAAGGGTGTCTTGAAATCGACGTTGCCAAACAGGTCGTTCGCGTTGTCCTGCATGTGAGTGGCCAGCTCTTTAGCCATTGAGCCAATAAACTGTTGCCGATCTTCGTCCTCCAGCCTGACGTAGGCCAGTCTATCGGCTACCGATACCAGCATGGCCAGGTACTCTCCAATCACCTTGATACGCTGCTCATCGTCGTCGTAGATAAAGTCTTCACCATGCAGGTTTTTTGCCTTATCCAGTGCCAGACGCCAGAAAATAAACGCCAGTGCGCGCCCGTTTTCATTAATCAGGTCATCTGACAGTTTGGCTTTGGCCTTCTCACTCCAGCGACTTTTGATTCGTACTGCCACCGTTTATACCTCTTTGTTTAAGTTTTGACGAATATATCCTGGTATTTTACTATGATTAAGTCAGAGAGTCTGTCTCAATTACGCCTTTAGCGCAGGTTGAATACATGATTACAAACCAGGCACTTACATGCCAGTTAAGCAAGGCCGTTCAGCTGAACTGCGATATTGCCGATAGTCAGCATGCCGGTGATTATACTATGTGTGTGTATTTGCTGAAAATGCGTGAGTATTTTCGCTGGGAAAAAGGCTATCACTATACCGATAAACTACCCAGCGAAACACTGGGTGCGTGGTTGAGTGAACGTGAAAGCCTGTGGGATACGCTGAGCAACGATGAATTTGCGGCAATTGATGTCCTGGGGCTGGAAATCGATCCGTTCGACAATGAAGCAGCTAACCAGGTACTCAATCCTGAAGGACTGGTGTATAGCGGCGGTATCGGGCGCCAATGCCGACCACACTTCTTTCTGGCCGAACTGGTCGAGATCAGGCGGCATAAGCAGTACACGCTTTATCTGGCCGGCAAGGAGCAAGCCCGTGATCTCACATCACCTCCTGCGATGTCGCTGGGCAATACCATATTTATCCGGCGCGAATCACTTAAACGGATGATCTGGGAAAAAGTCGAGGAATGGAACTGGCGTAAAACTAACACCGCGATGACTCATGCCCTGTCGTACTATGATTTTGACACAGACACCCATGCAGCCCTTGAAGCAATTACTGATCAGGAACAGGATACCGTTTTACGGCATGAAATCGGTGAAATTGAGGCGGGTATGTTGTTGGATGAATGCTGGCACTCGATGCTGGCCGCCATGACGTTGCCCAAGGGCGAAATCATGATACGCGCCATTCGCGATCATCTGGCAGACTGCATCAGCACCTTACCCAATATGCTGGCAAAGCAGCGTGATGCTTCGCTGCATTTTTATTTCGGGCAATTCAATGCGATGCGCAGAGAGCTGTTCCCCGGCCTGCTGGATGCCTATAAACAGTGGCATGATAACGGCATACTGGACCCCCTGGAAAACAAGGTGCTACAAGGCAGGCAGCACTGGCTCGATGTGGGACGGCACATCACAGATATTTTTCAGACATCAGGCCCGCAATCCAGCCCTGACATTGTGGCTTATATCGAAAAAAATATACTCTGACAAGCGAGCACCATTTGGCGGTATACTTGTTTATATCAGACACACTACGCTCATGGTACTGCAGATGAAGAAGAAAAAACCAGCCTCTATTCCTGACTATATTATCAGTGAAGTCAAGCCGCATACGTTTATATTCGAGGTAAAAAATGCCCTGCCCCCTCAACTTTGTCGCAGTATGATTGAGCGTTTCGAGGCCAACCCGGATGACCAGTATCAGGGGTTGATTGGCCAGATGCACAAAAAGGATCAAAGCATCAAGAAATCAACTGACCTTGTTGTGAGCGGCAAGGACCACTGGAAGGATGTTGATAAAAATCTATTTACTTCACTGGCGCTTTCTATGAAGGCATTTCGTGAACAGTACCCTTACTTCAAGGGCCCGTTCAAGGACATGGGTTACGCGATACAACGTACTTCCCCGGGTGAGCATTATCACTGGCATATCGATGGCGGCAGTCATGAGTTTAGCCAGCGCCAGCTTGTCGCACTATGGTATCTGAACGATGTACCGGGGCCCGGTGGTGAAACCGAGTTCCTGTTTCAGGATGTAAAAGTCAACCCAGAGGAAGGAAAGCTGATTCTGTTTCCTCCGTTCTGGACCCATGAACATCGTGGTGTCACGCTGGATACAGGCATGAAATATATTGCAACGACCTGGGTTGTTTTTGCCTGAAGTTTATATACCTCCGTTATATGACTGTTATCGAATAATTATATCCCACCTGAACAATATGACACTTACCCTGATCATTGCGCTTACCCTGGTCTGCGCAGTTACCTATACCTTCGAGATTACCTTTGGCCTGGCTGGCACGATTCTGATGCTAATGGCGCTGAGCAGCTTTATCGACACCAAGGTACTGGTAATCTATTCCATTCTGCCACAAATTCTGGTGGCCACCATCGGGCTTTATCGTTCCCCGAGAACGGTCAAAATACGGTTTCTGGCTGGCATGCTGGTTTATGCGTCTGCGGGTTCTTTGCTGGGCCTGTATTTATTTTATTATTTTTCACCTGAAGTATTCCAAAGACTACTTGCGCTGGCGATCACCCTATTTGGCCTGTACCTGGTTGTTGCATCTCGCAGCTTTAAAATTCCCCGTTTTGTTCAACGCCTGCTGGATACGATAGCCGGCGTTTCGCAAGCCCTGTTTGGTATTAGTGGACCGATTGCAATGACCCGTTTGCTGGGAAGCTTTGATAACAAACTGGTGATACGTAATTATGCATTTGCCTTTTTTCTATCGCTTAATCTAATCCGCGGCAGCAGCTATCTTGCCCACGGTACGATTACGGCTGAAATCACCCGTGCGATGCTAATTTCCGGGCCGGTATTGTTTGTGGTGCTCTGGTATTCCAACCGCTTGCATATGCATGTTAATGAGATTTTGTTCAGGCGCGTTGTGTCATGGATGATACTGGTGGGTGGTGTTTCGTTGTTGATGCGGAGTTAAGCAATACAACCAGAATCTACATTGTATTTAGCTTAAGCAGGAACTGATGTAGAATATATCCATGCTGATTACCATCGATTCCATTATTGATAGCCAACAACTTGCCGTCATCCGTCAGGCACTGGTGGGCGCACCGTTTGTTGATGGGCGCCTGAGTGCGGGTAAGGCTGCTGCACAGGTCAAGCAAAATAAGGAAGTTAATCCGCAAGAGCAGATTGCTACTGATCTGGCCAAAATTATTATGGGCAATCTGTACCATAACGAGGCCTTCAAACTGGCCGCTTTACCCTATCGTGTATCGACACCTATTGTGGCCCGTTATACACCCGGTATGCACTACGGTGAACATATTGATGACCCGGTAATGGGTACAGAGGGGCAGCGTTTTCGTTGTGACGTAGCGACCACTGTTTTTTTAAATGAGCCGGATGAGTATGACGGCGGCGTACTGGTGGTACGCACAACATTTGGAGAGAAACGGGTGAAGCTGGCGGCTGGAAGTGCAGTGGTCTATCCGGCTTCAAGTTTGCATCAGGTGACCGATGTGACGCGCGGTACTCGCCTGGTTGCGGTTACCTGGATACAAAGCATGGTGCGCGACCCGGCCAAACGGGAAGTTCTGTATGAATTGGGTCTGGCCCGTGAAACCTTACTTGAGTCTTCTGCCGGGAGTGAAACCTGTCAGCAGCTTGATCACAGTTACACCAACCTGGTGCGCATGTGGGCAGATGTGTAAAGTGCGCTATTCCTTTGCTGACTGTTTGAAATCCAGCGAAACGGAATTTATACAATAACGTAAACCGGTTGGTGCTGGCCCGTCTTCAAACACATGACCGAGATGTGCGTCACAACGGCTGCAGGTCACTTCTGTACGGACCATTCCCAGTGTAGCATCACGATGTTCTGAAACCTTGTCCTGTTCTATCGCTTGCGTGAAGCTGGGCCAGCCGGTACCTGAATCAAATTTGCTGTCTGAACCAAACAGTTCCTGTCCACAACAGGCACATAGATATTGTCCGGTTGCATGCTGATTGTAATAGCAGCCCGAAAAGGGTGACTCGGTGCCCTTCTGGCGACATACGCGGAAGGTATCGTCGTCCAGTTCTGCACGCCATTGTTCATCTGTTTTGGATATTTTGCCTGTCATACATCTGCTACTATTTCATATACACCATGACACAATAAAAACAGGGAGCACGAAGCCCCCTGTTTCCAGTATTTAACCTGGCGACCTAGTAACCACCCTTACGTCTGCTTTCTGGCAGCCCGCCTATCTGGCCTGCCTGTTTGCTGGGGTTGCCCGGAAACAGGTCATACAGTTCCTTGGAACTGATCTTTGAGCCCCATTTGTCGGACATAGCTTTCAGGATCGCACGGTTATTGGGTTGATTGCCACCGTTGTTGATAAATTCTTCACGCAGGTAGTTAATCAGGTCCCAGTGTCGTTCTGTTAGCTCGACCCCTTCTTCACCCGCAATCGTTTTTGCAACCTCTTCATTCCAGGCATTAATGTCTGCCAGGAAACCGGTTGCTGTGGTTTCAATTTCATTTCCGTCTACTACTAAAGCCATCACATGCTCCTTTACCCATTCATTTTCAGGATCACGCTGCGCACGACCTGAAACTATTACAAGCGAAGCGCTAAAACCGTTTTAAGCGCTCCAAAAAATTTAGGGGATTCTAATCTATTCCTGTAATAATGACCAATTCAGTAATTTTACTCTGTATTACAACATCTTAAAACACAGGGTATAACCAGGGCCTGGCTAATTATGCCTAATCTTCGGCTGACAGGTCCGGGATTCTTTTATGTGGAAGGAAAATTCCACACCCCAGTTTCTGATATTCACCCAGTCCCTGCTGTTGCAAACGTACCGCTTCGTCCGGCGCCAGATCTGCCAGCATGATGCTGCGAGTAAATAGTTTTCTATCCGGCAGGCTGATGGTATGCGTACGACCACATAACATTTTTCGTACCCTGACCTCGGCGCTCTGTAACAAGTTATTTATGATTTCTTTTTCAAAATCAGCTTCTGTTTGAGTCTCGTCACAAACAACATAACGCGAGAAAACAGTGGAAAGCGCAACCAGTTTTCTGATGCTTGCATCACCCACTGTCAGGGAATGTCCATCGACGTCCAGTTCAGCTCCACTTAACTGCCGCGCATCTTCGATGCGATGTTTGGGTACACGTATGACCATGCGTGTACGCCGTGACAGATACAGTACTTCATTTTCTGTGTTTTCTGGTCGTAGCCAGCCATTACCTGATTCTGCGCCATGAATCTGATGTATGCTGGCCGATGTTTCATCAGCCAGCCACGGCAAAACCTCGAGAATAGCTTCCGAGAGTGTATGCCCATGCTCCAGTGGCACACTGCGACAATCGATACTGTATGCCAGATCGACTACATCATCCGATACGACAAAATCTCTTTCAGCTACTTCTTCTATCCAGACCACTTTAATTCTCCGGCATGTCTGCCCGTAAGGCATCACGATCTACCCACCAGTCATCCTGCACGAGCACATCAACCACATTTCGTAAACGTATCAGGAATTTTTGCGGGTCATCCAGTTCAAGCTTTTTAATCCATGTAGTAAAATCTTCCTGCGACTCAACGTTACTGTGCCGACGTGCAACCGTACCCAGTAGTTGATTAGCGAAGAAATTCAGATTTTCTTTTTCGTCTTCTTTGGCGCGCAGCTCTACGAGATAAACACCCGTTGCTGCGGCCACAGCGGCGCCATCTGCATCGTTCGGTGTTTCGTCGACAATATGTTGCAACAATGCCAGTGACAGTTCGGTTTCAACCGGGAAGCTGACCGACAACCAGACACCATGACCGAGTGCAGAGAGCGAACCATCCTGTTCAGCCATGAACATGATTTCACAGGCCTGGGCTACCTTATCCCAGTCTTTTTCCTGCAGATACACATCGAATACCGCACGCGCCAACGGCCACGCCTGATCGCCTCGATCCAGGGCTGTCAGGTTGCGAGATTTTTCCAGCTCCAGAAATGCCTTGTCTAAAACGGGTGCATCGGCTGGTAACTCATTCAAGCGCTCGTCCAGTGCAAACAGTTTTGCTTCCAGATTTGAGGTCGACTGGACAGCATCTTCGCCATCTACCACACCCAGTGTCATGTTGTTTTCAAGCACGCCCATAATCTGCCTCTTTAATTCTGTTCAAGTAGCTGTTATTAATTTAACTGAATGCCGCCTCGAGTCTGTCTTCCCAGTTGTCAGGGGTATCCGGATAGGTTGGTTTAACATCCATCTGGAAATGCATGTTACCCTTCGCTTCTTCTTTGATTACTTGCACCAACTGCTCAAATGATTCAAGATCATGGTGTTTCATCATCACTTCACTTAACCACAGCATACCTAACCCCTGCTCCCATTCGCTTTCGTTATCCGGTCGTAATACCGCGCACGATAAATTGATCTTTCCTGACCCGCATCCACATCATTCTGAAATGCAGTGCGGTTGTGTAAAACATTGTTGGTTAACAGTCCTTCACCCGATGCCAGACATAAATTCATCACATAGGGATTGTTTTCTGTTAACAAACCGTGCAGGCAAGCAACTGCCTCGTGCACACGTTCGTTGTCCTTCCATTCAATGCTACGTGTGCGTGCAGTGAAGCGCATATGTAAATGGCCGGTTGCCGGATCAAGACTGAATACCGGCCCTGTCATTGCGGGCCTTATCTCCTCTCCCTGGCTGATATTGGCCGGTATGGTCATCACATCCATTTCCATCAGTGCCCGGATGTAGTCCGGGTTGAGGTCACGCATCTGTATGTAAACCAGTTCATGATCCAGTATCTGATTTTCA
>DRJJ01000319.1 GCA_011052255.1 Gammaproteobacteria bacterium
ACTGGAGCTGGCCACGCAGCTTGCTGCCACTCAATCCGGTCAGCCCGCCGGTCAAACAGACGGATCAAATAAGCTGATCAAATTGTCCGGGGCACTGTCCTGATGCAGTGCATTGTTGTTACAATAATGGCTGATCACAACTGGAAGCAGACATGGCTGGACACAGTAAATGGGCAAATATACAGCATCGTAAAAAGGCGCAGGATAACAAGCGCGGCAAGCTGTTTACCAAACTAATACGAGAAATTACCGTTGCAGCCCGTATGGGTGGCCCGGATGCCGATTCCAACCCGCGCCTGCGCGCAGCGATAGACAAGGCCCTGGGCGCCAACATGACGCGCGACACGGTAGAACGTGCAGTCAAACGGGGCAGCGGCGCGGCAGACGGTGAAAATTACGAAGAAATTATCTACGAAGGTTACGGGCCCAACGGCGTAGCCGTGATGGTGGATTGCCTGACCGATAACCGTAACCGTACCGTATCTGAAGTGCGTCACGCATTTAGTAAATCGGGTGGCAATCTGGGTACCGATGGTTCGGTAGCCTATCTGTTCACCAAGATCGGTAGCATGAGCTACCCGCTCGGCAGTGATGAAGACAAAATCATGGAAGCGGCACTGGAGGCAGGCGCCGATGACGTGGTCACCAATGAGGATGGCAGTATCGAAGTGGTCACCGCCTGGGAAGAATTCGTTACCGTCAAGGAGGCCATGGTGGCCAGTGGCCTGGAGCCGGAACATGCGGCCGTTACCATGCAGGCCTCTATGACCGTTGACCTGGAACTGGATGATGCGCAGAAAGTGATGCGTCTGGTGGATGCGCTGGAAGATCTGGATGACGTGCAAAACGTGTATTCCAATGCCGACTTCAGTGACGAGGTTATGGAACAGCTATGAGTAGAATGTGTTTGATCAGAAGATACTTGACCAGAAGATACTCGAACGGAATAGTACACCCCTGATGCGTATACTGGGTATTGATCCAGGCTCACGCATTACCGGTTACGGCGTAATCGAAACAGACGGTCACACCGTAAAATATCTGGATAGCGGCTGTATTCGCACCCGTCAGGATGCGATGCCGGATCGCTTACGGATTATCTTCGACAGCGTCAGAACACTGGTCACCACCCACCAGCCGGATGTGCTGGCCATCGAAAGCGTCTTCATGCATCGCAATGCCGGCTCGGCACTCAAACTGGGTCATGCACGTAGCGCTGCCATCTGTGCCTGTGTGATTGATGACATCCTGGTAGACGAATACTCACCGCGTGAAATCAAACTGGCGATTGTCGGCAAAGGCAGTGCGGGCAAGGAGCAGGTGCAGCATATGGTGACCCATCTACTCAATCTCAACGCCACCCCCCAGGAAGATGCGGCAGATGCACTGGCAGTTGCCCTGTGTCACAGTCATACCCGGCATGGCACAGGGTGCCTGGGTGCATACCGTAATAAAGGGGGTCGGTTAAGATGATAGGTCGATTACGAGGTGTCTTGCTGCTCAAGCAGGCCCCTCATTTATTACTGGATGTAAACGGGGTTGGCTATGAAGTGGATGCGCCGATGTCGACATTTTATTCCCTGCCAGAGCAGGGTAGCGAGATTACACTGCAGATTCACATGGTGGTGCGTGAAGACAGCCAGACCCTGTATGGTTTTAACAGCGAGGCGGAGCGCAGCCTGTTTCGCAGCCTGATCAAGGTCAATGGCGTGGGTGCCCGACTGGCGCTGACCATCTTATCGGGCATCAGTGTGGATGAATTTGCGGCCTGCGTTGAGCAACACGACAGTGCCAGTCTGGTTCGTCTGCCGGGTATTGGCAAAAAGACAGCCGAACGGCTGATTATCGAAATGCGCGACCGCCTCAAAGATCTGCCTGCACAGGGTGCATCCACAGTTGCTTCAGCCGATGGCCACGGCCATGATCCGGTGCAGGATGCAGTCAGTGCCTTGATAGCGCTGGGTTACAAGCCCCCTGAGGCCAGTCGTATGGTACGCTCTGTGCCATCGGCTGACGGCAAGGGCAGCGAAGATTTGATCCGGCTGGCCTTACAGTCAGCCATCAATTAAAAGATACCGGGTATCCAGTTGAAAAGGGTAGTAATCATTACTTTTAGCGAGACCATCAAATGATCGAATCAGATCGCCTGATCAGTGCAGACGGCAGTGTTGATGACGAGGCGCTGGAACGTGCCATTCGTCCAAAAACGCTGGCTGACTATACCGGCCAGACACCGGTGTGTGAGCAAATGGAAATCTTTATCCAGGCCGCGCGAGAACGCAGCGAGGCACTCGATCATGTATTGATCTTCGGGCCGCCGGGTCTGGGTAAAACCACCCTGGCGCATATCATTGCTAATGAGATGGGCGTCAGTCTGCGCCATACCTCCGGCCCGGTGCTGGAGCGTGCCGGTGACGTCGCAGCATTGCTGACCAACCTGGAACCAAACGACGTATTGTTTATTGACGAAATACATCGATTGAGCCCGGTAGTGGAAGAGATCCTGTACCCGGCGATGGAAGACTATCAGCTCGATATCATGATCGGCGAAGGACCGGCAGCGCGCTCAATCAAACTGGATCTGCCGCCGTTTACTCTGGTTGGCGCAACGACCCGTGCTGGCCTGTTGACCTCACCGCTGCGAGATCGTTTCGGCATCGTGCAAAGACTGGAGTTCTACAACGACAGCGAGCTGACCAGCATCGTCAGCCGTTCAGCACACATTATGGATCTCGAAATAACACCACAGGGTGCACACGAGATAGCCAGCCGTTCGCGTGGTACACCACGCATAGCCAATCGCCTGCTACGCCGGGTACGCGACTATGCGCAGGTAAAAGGCGATGGTGATGTGGGTGCAGAAATCGCCGATGCCGCGATGAAAATGCTGGAAGTCGACAAAAAGGGTTTTGATCAAATGGACCGGCGCTTGCTACGCACCCTGATCGAGAATTTTGGTGGGGGGCCGGTAGGGGTGGATAATCTGGCTGCCGCGATTAGCGAAACCCGTGAAACCATCGAAGACGTGCTGGAACCCTATCTGATACAACAGGGTTTTATCATGCGCACACCCCGTGGACGCATGGCCTTGCCAGCGGCGTATAAACATATGAACCTGAAACCACCGGAAGCGGTTTCGGAAGAAGACTCGTGCAGCGATTCAGATGGTGAATAACAGCCTGGAAAAGGCGATATCTTAATGGAATTAAATACTTCAATAATGGTCTTTAACAGGTAATGAATGAATCTGTGAACGAATTCACGTGGCCTGTCCGTGTTTACTATGAAGATACCGATGCGGGTGGTGTAGTCTATTACGCCAATTATCTGAAGTTTATGGAACGCGCACGTACCGAGTGGTTGCGTTCACTGGGATTTGAACAGGACATCATGATGCAACAACAGGATGTTATATTCGCCGTCAGGTCGATTGAGATTGATTTTATCAAGCCGGCCCGTTTTAACGATGCGTTGCAAGTCAGCGCACAACTGGAAAAGAAAGGCCATGCCAGTATGGCCCTGCAGCAGGAGATCTGGCGTGAGCATGAGCCGCAAACCATTTTGTGTCGTGCCCGGGTGCGTATTGCCAGTCTACAGGCCTCGACACTGACGCCACGTGCGATCCCGACCGAGATTACAGGAAAATTGAACCGTGCAAGCTGATTATTCGTTTATAGGCCTGATCATGGGCGCCAGCCCGGTAGTGAAAGTGGTGATGGTGTTGCTGTTACTGGCCTCTATCGTGTCGTGGAATCATATCTTACGCAAGGCCGCGGTTATAAAGCTGGCCAGGCGTGCCGCCGATGAATTTGAAAAGCGTTTCTGGTCGGGTAGCGACCTGAATGACATCTACCGTTCAGTGGTGCAGCGCAGGGATCCGGCTACTGGTATGGAAAATATATTCGAGGCCGGGTTCAAGGAATTTGCCCGTTTACGCAAACAGTCGAATGCCAAACCGATGGAAGTACTGGAAGGTTCACAACGGGCCATGCGCGTCAGTCTGGCGCGTGAGCTGGATGAGCTGGATACGCATTTATCCTTTCTGGCAACGGTGGGCTCAACCAGTCCCTATGTAGGCTTGTTTGGTACTGTGTGGGGGATCATGAATTCATTTCGATCACTGGGTTCGGTCGAGCATGCCACCCTGGCACTGGTAGCGCCGGGTATTGCCGAGGCGTTGATCGCCACCGCCATGGGCTTGTTTGCAGCCATACCGGCCGTTATCGCCTATAACCGCTTTGCCAATGATGTGGAAAGACTGGACAGCCGCTACGACACATTTATGGAAGAGTTTTCATCCATACTGCATCGCCATGCGCAGGAGTAAGTCCGGGTTTTTGCCTGGATATAACTAATGGCTCGTCAACGTAAACGCAAACGCCCGATGTCGGAGATTAATGTGGTTCCGTATATCGATGTGATGCTGGTGTTGCTGGTGATTTTTATGATCACCGCACCGCTAATGGTGCAGGGTGTCAAGGTGACCTTGCCACAGGCTGAGTCGAAGCCTTTGCCACAGAAAGATCAGAAGCCGTTAATCATCACCGTGGATAAGAATGGTGATTATTATCTGGCTACCGAGAAAAAGCCGGTCACGCTGGAAACCATGCTGACACGTATTGTAGCGGTCAGACAGCATAAGCCAGGGACGCAGCTGATCGTCTTTGGTGATGAAAAGGTTGCCTATGGCAGTGTGATTGAAATAATGTCCCTGTTGAAAAAAGCCGGTATCGAGGACGTCGGTCTGGCTACTGAACCACCGGGGAGCAGGTGATTGACCGGACTCCTGTTGAAGTTGATGGGCTGGCCTCCGTTTTCAATGCTGGCATCACTGTTTTTGCATGCCGGCGTCGTGGCGCTGTTGTTGTTCAGTCTTTCGCAGGATCCTGCGCCACTGAAAACGCCCGATACCGATGTGATAAAGGCAGTGGTAGTTGATGATGGCAAGGTAAAGGCCGAGCTGGAACGCATTAAAAAGGCTGAACGACGCAAGCAGCTGAAACAGAAAAAGGCGAAAAAAGAACTACAGCGCATCCAGCAACAGAAAAAACGCGAGAAGAAAAAACTTGCAGAACTGAAACGCAAGCGATTGAAAGAGAAACAGCGGCTGAAGGACGATAAGAAGGCTGCCAGTAAAAAGCGTGAAGCGATAAAAAAGGCGCAGGCAAAAGAGACAAAACGCCTTGCGACGCTGAAGAAAAAGCGCAAGGAAGAGACAAAACGACTGGAGAAACAGCGTAAGACAGAGGCAAAACGTTTAGAGAAACAGCGTGCCAAACGTAAACTGGAACAGGAAAAGAAGCGCAAGGCCGAAGCCGATGCCAAACGCAAGGCACAAAAAGCCAAAGAGGAAAAGGCGCGGCGAGCAGCGCTGCGCAAGCAGATGGAAGCCGAGGAAAGTGCCGAACGACAGCGCGACCTGGCACGCAAGAGCACCACATACATTGCTGCGATTCGCAACGATGTGCAGCGTAACTGGCGGCGCCCACCTGGGATAAAGACAGGTGCAAGTTGCAAGGTTTATGTTACGCAGGCTACAGGGGGAACCGTCCTGTCAGTACGTGTGAGTAGTTGCACGGGTGGTAATACTGCGTTTAGCAAGTCGGTTGAAAAAGCGGTGTATAAGGCAGACCCGTTACCCAGGGCGCCTGATCCATCACTGTTCGACCGGGAATTAGTATTTGATTTTACTGTGAAGGAATGAAGATGGGCAAAGTGATACGTACGCTGGGTTTGTTGACTATAATCTGCTTACCCTGGAGCGCGCAGGCCGTACTGAATATTGAGATTACCGAAGGCGTGGAAGGTGAAACACCACTGGCCATCGTTCCTTTTGCGTGGGAAGGGAAGGGTAAGCCGCCTGAGAACATTGCTGCAATCATCAGTAATGATCTGGCCCGTACAGGACTGTTTCGCCTGATAGCAGAAAAAAAATTCCTTGAACACCCGCACCATGGCGGTGAGGTTAACTTCGATAACTGGCGCACGCTGGGAGTGGAAGATCTGGTAGTGGGCCGCATACGACTGGCTGCCAACGGTCGCTATCTGGTCCAGTTTCAGTTATTCGATATTTATCGCAAATCAGGTGCTGTCGGGCCTGGTTCAGATGATGCACAGATCAAGCAACTGGCGGGTTATAATCTGCCTGCCAGCAAAAAGGATTTACGCCGTACGGCACACTATATCAGTGACATTATTTTTGAAAAACTGACCGGGATACGGGGTGCCTTTACCACCAGGATCGCCTACGTGACCGCATCGGGCAGCAAGGATAATAAGCAGTACTCGCTGCAGATAGCTGACTCGGATGGCCATAATCCGTTTACCGTGCTGAAGTCGCCTGAGCCGATTATGTCCCCGGCCTGGTCTCCTGATGGAAATAAAATAGCCTATGTGTCTTTCGAAGGGCGTAAGTCCTCCATTTATGTTCAGGATGTTGCCACCGGACAACGCAAGCGCGTGTCATCACATAAGGGAATCAATGGTTCACCTGCCTGGTCAATCGACAGTAAACGTCTGTCCATAACGCTGTCTACCAACGGTAATTCAGATATTTATATCATGGATGTTGCCAGTGGCCGCAAGACACGAGTGACTCATAATACAGCGATTGATACCGAGGCTGTATGGACACCGGATAACCGTTCCCTTATTTTCACCTCAGACCGAAGTGGTCGACCACAGCTCTATCGAATTCCTGTTAGAGGCGGACGGGCCAAACGTCTGACATTTGAGGGCAATTATAATTCCCGTGCGGCATTTTCGCCTGATGGCAAAACACTGGCGATGGTACACGGCAGTGGTAGCGGGTTCCAGATTGCAACCATGCAAATGGACTCCGGTGAACTGACCGTACTCACGAATGGGCGGCTGGATGAAAGCCCCACATTTGCCCCGAATGGTACGATGATTCTTTATGCCACTTCCTATAAGGGCAAGGGTGTATTGTATGCCATCTCGGTAGATGGCAAGGCACGACAAAGATTATTATTACAGGATGGCGATGTACGTGAACCGGCCTGGAGCCCGTTCACGCAGTAACCTGTATTCTGAAATTTCAAGGAACCGGAAATAGCGTAAGGAGAGAATGATGAGAAACTGGCCAAAACTTTTTGTAGTAGCTGTGCTGGGTGTGAGCCTGGTCGCCTGTTCTTCAACAGGTGACAAAAAAGAGGAACCGGCGGAGCCGATTGTAGAAGACAGGATGATGGACGGCAGTGGCGATGCGTCATCCAGCGCCCTGCCACAGGAAGGTATGTTTCAGGGAGATCCGCTGGACGATCCGGCAGGCGAACTGGTCAACCGTGTTATCTATTTTGATTATGATCAAAGTGATATATCAGATGAGGCCCGTGCTATTATCACAGCCCATGCAAACTATCTGGCTTCCAGGCCGAATATGCGCGTGGTGCTGGAAGGGCATACTGATGAACGTGGCTCGCGCGAATATAATATCGGTTTGGGTGAACGGCGAGCACAAGCGGTGCGACGCCTGATACTGTTTCAGGGTGTAACCGATGACCAGATAGAAACAGTCAGCTTTGGCGAAGAGCGCCCGGCTGCTGAAGAAAAT
>DRJJ01000320.1 GCA_011052255.1 Gammaproteobacteria bacterium
CTGCTCACCTATCTGCAACACATGAGTGAAAAGGTCGCCGCACGCCTGCGCCGACATGACATGACAGCCGGATATTTCACGGTCGGCCTGCGCACCCGCGATGGCTGGCTGGGCGACAAGCGGCATTTGGCCACGCCCGACAACGACGGTGGCAGCCTGTACCGGCTATGCCGCGAGGTGCTCGATCAACATTGGTGCGGTGAAGGCGTACATCAGGTACAGGTCACGGCACTGGATCCACAACCCTGTCAGCAGCAAATGGATATGTTCAGCCAGCACAGCGCACACAGTAGCCAGCTTAATGCCGTCATGGATGATATTAACCGCCGCTATGGTGAACTGACCGTTGCCCCGGCACGCCTGACAAAACGATCAAGCATGCCCAACGTGATTGCACCGGCCTGGAAACCGAGCGGGCATCGGCAAACCATCTAGCCTGCCGCTGTCACTCGGACATCCATCAGACATGTGTGATGCAGTCGAATACCAGCACAATAACAAACGTCAGTTTGTGTATTTCATCAACCCCTATGCACGTCTACCGGTGCGCAAACGCTGTGGTGCCGACACCTTGCAGACTTGGGGGCGTCGGCGCGATGAACCCGGCAGTCTGCCGCGTGGTGGCTGGGCCAGCCATGACAGTATTCATGCCGGCCTGTGGGACCGCTGGTTCCCGCGCCCGGTGCAAATAGCTGCACAGCGATTTCTGATGCGCGATATTCATGGCAGCACACAGTGGTACCCGATCACCCGTGGTCACTGGCTACAGGGCTTGCTTGCAACAGAAGGAGATGAAATCAGATTATATGTTGTAACCCTGACACCCGGCATGCCTGACGCGATACATGAACGCTGGCCGCGCCTGGTCAGCAAAACAGGCAACACTACGCAACACATCAACCTGCCTGCGTCATGAGTTACTCAAGACGTAAATAATATCTGTTAAGCAGAAACAGCGCTTTACGTTCGAATATGTGACTGTTCAATATTATTCAAATACCAGTCATATGTTAACTGAAGGCCTTCTTTTAAAGAAATTTCTGCGGTCCACCCCAGGTGATTCAAGCGGCTAGTATCCATTAGCTTCCGAAGAGTGCCGTCAGGTTTGCTGGTATCGAATAAAATGTTGCCGCTATAGCCAGTGACAGTTTTTATAGATTCAGCTAATTCACGAATAGTGCAATCTTTACCTGAGCCGACATTAATATGTGACAACATAGGCTTCGTATTTTTCTGATAAATATTTCGATCAAGCCCAAGTATAAAAAGAGATGCCGAAGCCATATCGTCAACATGGAGAAATTCCCGCATTGCATTGCCACTCCCCCAGACTACTATCTCATTATCTCCATTCACTTTCGCCTCATGAAAGCGCCGCATAAGCCCCGGGATAACATGCGAATTCTCCGGGTGGAAATTGTCACCTTGTCCATATAAATTAGTTGGCATTACTGAGCGATAATCAGTTTCATATTGACGGTTATAGGATTCGCATAATTTTATACCTGCAATTTTTGCCAGCGCATAAGGTTCATTGGTAGGCTCAAGAACACCCGTCAGTATAGCCTCTTCACGCATTGGCTGTGAAACCCCTTTAGGATAAATACAAGAGCTACCCAGAAATAATAATCGCTTAACATTATTTCGATAAGATGCATCGACTACATTGGCTTCTATTATCAGATTGTTATATATAAAATCTGCCGGGTATGTACTGTTGGCATGAATACCGCCCACTTTTGCTGCAGCCAGAATAACGTACTCTGGTTTCTCTTCCAAAAAAAAGTCTTGGACTTGCTTCTGATTTGTTAAGTCGAGTTCACCATGTGTTCTGGATATAATATTATTTAGTCCATTCTTTTCAAGTTGCCGCAAAATAGCAGATCCAACAAGACCGCGATGTCCTGCTACATATATTTTTGATTCTGGTTGTAACATACAATAATTGCCTATCGATACTTATGTGATCCAGTTAAAATATTATAACCCGTAACAATACCGGGTGTTTGTTCATTATATTTTATTTCTTTAAGAAAATTAACACAGATGCATTAATAGCAAAATATAACTCCTGGCTTAAACGTGCTAAACCACTGAAGATCAACGTTACTCAATCATATTTTTGACCAAATTTCGCAACTGATTCCCTGCTTTTTCGAACAGGTCCAGGATACCCATTAAAGGATGCTTTTTTCTGGCGGCACGTCTGGAAAGCAAGATAAAGTTACCCTCATACTCTAGCTTACTCTGGTGGTATCTGTTTATCTCATCAGTCAGAACCGCAAAGAGATTGTATTTTTCAAGCACAAGTCGACGGGCTTCGAGTATCTGTGGCAGACGTTTTTCGTATTCACCGCTATCGATGGCATTCCTGATTATCTTGTACGAGCCTTCAATGTCTTTTATATCGACTGGAATAAAGCTGTTCTCAGGGAAATATTCACTCGCATTGGGGCACCCATAATAAAAGGGCAGCGTATATCCCAAAAAGGCATCGGACAACTTTTCTGTCCAATGATGTGGCGCATAATGGTTTTCAATTACAATATGATATTTATAACCATCCAGAGCCTCGGATTTATCATCCATCTCCTTTACCCCATGTCCATATATCTCAAGCTCAGGTAATCGTTTTTTCATTTCCTGTATGAATGTATAGCGCTTGTGATGCAGAGTATGCTTCTGTTGTTTGGTTGAGCAAACAGCAGATATAACCCCGGGTTTTTCAGGTGTCGCACTTTGACTGAGCGTCTGATAGCCAAGCTCATCTTCCTTGCCTATCCCGTAAAACCAGCGCAAAGCCGGCTGCGAATAAATTCTTCGGGGATGACGCAATGCCCACGGTTCCTGACTGGTCAATATATATCCAAACTGCTCTACGAACACCCTTCCATACGTTTTTATATTTGAAGGCTCCATGGTAACGAGTATGGTGTGTTTTTCTGGGCACTTCAGTGGCTTTTCACTAAGGGAGGTTTGGCCGGCCCTTTTTGATGGCAGATCATCGTAAACCACTACCCAGTTATAATTATCCTCGTCATGCTCGAAGAGATATTCACAATTTTTCCAGGTGCGATTCGCCGGTAATTGTCGTATAAACCCTCGCGTCTCATCCTTGGTAATAAATTTAACGCGAATATTTCTATCTTTTTGAATGTGATTGCCAGAATCTGTCATTTACTTGTGCTTATGAATTATGTGCATCCTGTGATAACGGGTAGTTTATCATAAATTCATTTATTTAATGGTATGAGCATCATGATCATGCTGAATATAAATCTGGCATACAGGATGTATAAATTACCCTGCTCCCGACAATCAACTACTTCAGAACCTGTCTACAACCGCATAATACCCCCTTCACATTCATAGACAAGGGGAGGATGATGTCAACAAGACCGTCATTACAGAACAGTTAACATCAGAAATAGACACACAATCTATGTGATGTAAAAAGGATCTTTTATGAGTAACCATTTCGACATGATGGCCATTGGAGCCGGCAGCGGCGGTTTGTCGGCAGTAAAGCGTGCCGCTGAATACGGCAAGCACACCGTTATTATTGAAAATGCCCGACTCGGCGGTACCTGTGTAAACGTTGGCTGTGTGCCCAAAAAAATCACCTGGTATGCATCAAACATAGCTCAAATTCCGAACGAGGCTCGCGGTTATGGCTTTGACATTTCGTTAAATAATTTTGACTGGAGTAAACTTGTCGCCACACGAAAAAAATACATACGTAGTATAAATACCTGGTACACCAGTTATTTAGCCGAATCCAGTATCGAACATATTTCAGGTACCGGCAAGTTTATTGATGCCCATACTATTGATGTTAACGGTAAAATCTATACTGCTGATCATATTGTTATTTCAACTGGTGGTTATCCGACCGTTCCCGATTTTCCTGGCAAGGAACATGTTATTACATCCGATGATTTCTTCACCCTCAGAGAACAGCCCGGGCGTATCGCCATTGTCGGCGCAGGTTATATAGCTGTGGAACTTGCCGGCTTGCTCAATGGACTGGGAAGTGAGGTTTCACTGTTGCTGCGCAAGGAGCATTTTCTGAGCAGCTTTGATGCCATGCTTCGCGAAACCCTGATGGAGGAAATGCTCAACGCCGGAGTCAATATTATGCCTCGCACCAGTATTGAAACAATCGAAAAACAGCTAGATGGCACGTTTCGCATGAAATGTGCAAACGGTGTGACTCTGGAAGGCTATGATGCTGTACTGTATGCCGTTGGCCGCACACCTAATACATCGTTACTCAACCTCGATGCCGCCGGCGTTAAAACAGACAAACATGGCTATATAACAACTGATTATTTTCAGAATACCAGCGTTAAACGCATATATGCAGTGGGAGATGTTACCGGGCGCGTTCAGCTTACACCGGTTGCGGTAGCTGCTGCCCGACGTTTAGCGGACCGCCTGTTTAACAATATGCCTGATCGCCACCTTGATTACTACAACATCCCGACGGTTATATTCAGCCATCCCCCTATTGGCACAATAGGATTGACAGAAGGCCAGGCGCGCAAGGAATACGGCACTGCAGTAAAAATATATCAAACACGATTTACCGCAATGTACCATGCCGCAGCTAATACAGAGCAACGTACAGCAATGAAACTTGTCTGTGTTGGCCCAGAAGAACGTATTATTGGCTGTCATATAATCGGCATGGGCTCCGATGAGATGCTGCAGGGTTTTGCAGTTGCAATCAAAATGGGTGCCACCAAAAAAGATTTTGATGATTGCGTAGCGATCCACCCTACCAGCGCAGAAGAACTGGTAACCATGGTATAAAACAAAAAACCTGTTGTTCGAGTTTATTACTCACTATGGTTACCAACCCAGAGCTAACCATCGCCTGGTACCTGACTGCCTTACCCTTCCGGCCTCCTCTGTTATTTCAGCGCTACAAATGTCCCAGAATATTCTTTTCATTATTACTGGTTGCCGACTCAAATATCATATAGAACGGTTTATCTCGCTACAGACTTAACGCCCTCGGCCTTTCTTGCTTGTCGGCTTACCTCGGCGTGGTATCGCTTTCTTCTTCGCCGGGACTTTCTTCTTTACAGCTGGTTTCTTCTTTGTTACTGCCTTTTTTGCGACCACTTTATTTTTTTTAGTTACTGCTTTCTTCTTTGTTACTGCCTTTTTTGCGACCACTTTATTTTTTTTAGTTACTGCTTTCTTTTTTACTAACGGAGATTTTTTGGCCGCTGTTTTTTTCTTCTGGGCAGGTTTTTTACTTGTTGATGACTTCTTTGCGGGTGTCGGCTTATTAGTTAATGCCTTCCCTCTGGTCGTTACTTTAGCGGACGAGGCAGTTTTTTTCTTTTTGGTAGCTGCCTGCTTACCGGCAGAAATCTTCTTTGCAGGTTTCTTTTTACTGACAGGCTTCATGCTGCCCTGCGAAGGTTTCGATACCTTGCCAGAATCGGTCTGGTCGTCATCACTGACCAATACCTTAACTGACTGATCATCCTCGTTATATATGGATTCGGTAACCGGCCCCGGATCATCATCCACCGCAAGCGACACCACTGGCATCTTGGCCTGCATGGCCTTTTCCATAATGCGCTTTTCCAGCTCTTCGACTGACAGATGATCATGGCCGGGCAATTCTTCCAGCACTACTGGCATGGGTTGATTCAGGTCTATCTCATCAACAACCTTTGCCATGGCCTTGACGATAATCGCTAAATCACCCAGACCCTGCACTACTCGCAGGTGGCCTTTCTGTTTGTAGTAATCTGCGACCGGACGCGTCTGGCTTTCAAATATACGGATACGGTTGATAATGGTTTCTTCATTATCATCAGAGCGATGATGCAAATCACCGCCACATTCATCACACTGCTCATCCATCTTTGATGGGTTGGTATATATATTAAAGGTCTGACCACAAGAGCCACAGACCCAGCGACCGGCCAAACGCTGTATTAACGCATCCTGATCCATTTCCAGTAGTACGCCCATATGCAGGGTTTTATCCATCCCCGCCAGTGCCTGCTCCAGTGACTCCGCCTGCTCCAGGGTGCGCGGGTAACCGACCAGCACAAAGCCATCAGCCGTGTCGGCCTCAGCCAGGCGTTCCAGAATCAGGTCGGGCATCAATTCATCGGCCAGCAGGTGGCCACTATCCATGGCCGATTTGGCCTGTCGGCCCAGACGTGTATCGGACTTGACTGCCTGACTGAGCAATTCGCTGGTCGATATATGGGTGATCCCGTGTTTTTCGGCCAGACGTTTAGCCTGCGTATTGCGCCCCGTTCCCGGAGCTCCCAGAATAACTATGCGCATATCAGATAACTCCACCCCGCAGGGTTCCTCCTGTCCCGAATCCTGTGAATAACTATCCGCAAGCAAAAGGGCAACGGGCATTTCTTTAATGATTGCCGGATTATAGCCAGTGCAGAATAACCCGGTTTGTCTATCCGCCGAAATTAATAATTCGGCAAGTTATTGTAATAATTATATTATTAATTGTTTACGCCATTAGAATCTGATCCTGACTACACCACTGACAGGCATATAACATTTTAATAAATAATGTTATTATTATCCGGATCAGTCCTAAGCTACCCTTATCAGAGTCGGTAAGTCAATCTACAGCCGTAACGGAACAACCTCCAGCGTCAAAAACTGGCGCTGATGGCAGGCTGCTATCACCACTACAATCGCGGCACACCGCAAGGTTCAGCGCAGAAAGGACTGCCTGCTATTGACCTACTCACCATCCCACCATCCTGTCATTTGGCCCACCCATTTAATCCCTGAATATGAAAAAGGCATCGTTTTGCTGTATGCTTACGCGCCAGTTTATCTTGAGTTTACAGCACATGACACGAATCGAAGATTTTAATGAAAATGAACTATGGATTGTTCAAACCACCTTGCAGGAGCGCTATGGTGAAGAACCTGAAATCCAGATGGGCGACAGCGAAATACGCCTGCATTCAGCTGACCGTGATACGACCAGCTGCCCAATCCTGATGTGGGATGATCAGGACTGTCATTTTGTGATACTCAAGTGCGGCGACAATCGATATCGCTGCCTGTTCTACTACCGCAGCTTTGAGCAGTTCGGCACCGGTGTAGAAGAATTCGATCAACTGGCCGAATGCATTGTTACCCTGCTACAAACAGAGGCCGACAAGGCGCGTGACGCCAAACAGGAACAGACGACTGATCAGTCCTGAAGCAAATCATTATCAATAGCAAGCAATTACAACCGTATCCAACCAGAACATTTAATCTCAAAGAGAGGACATCATGGCCAAGAAACCGGCAACAACAAATCTGAAGAACGCCTTCTATGCACAATCAGGCGGTGTAACCGCTGTTATCAATGCGTCTGCCTGTGGCGTCATCGAAACGGCTCGTAAACACAGCGACAAGATTGGCAAGGTCTATGCTGGCCAGAATGGCATCATCGGCGCGCTACAGGAAGAATTGATCGACACCAGCAAAGAGACCCCACGTGCGATTGCCGGCCTGCGTCATACCCCTTCCGGTGCTTTTGGTTCCTGCCGTTACAAGCTGAAAAGCCTGGAACACAACCGCGCTGAATACGAACGTCTGATCGAGGTGTTCAAGGCTCATAACATCGGCTACTTCTTCTACAATGGCGGCGGTGACTCGGCTGATACCTGTCTCAAGATTTCACAGTTATCCAAGTCCATGCGTTACCCGATCCAGGCCATTCACGTACCGAAGACGGTTGATAATGACCTGCCGATTACCGACAACTGCCCGGGCTTTGGTTCCGTAGCAAAATATATCGCCGTTTCCACACGTGAAGCCAGCTTCGATGTTGCCTCCATGTGCGCCACCTCTACCAAGGTTTTCGTTCTGGAAGTGATGGGTCGCCATGCAGGCTGGATTGCTGCAGCGGGTGGTCTGGCAACTGATGAAAACTGTGATCTGCCGATCATCATCCTGTTCCCTGAAGTTAAATTCAACCAGACCAAATTCCTGGCACTGGTCAAGGAAAAGGTCAAGCAGTACGGTTATGTCTCAATTGTTGTTTCAGAAGGCGTACAGGATCGTTCAGGCAAGTTCCTGGCAGATGCCGGCACCACTGACGCATTCGGCCATGCACAGCTTGGTGGTGTTGCTCCGGTTATCGCGAACCTGGTTCGTGCCAAACTGGGCTACAAGTACCACTGGGCAGTCGCCGATTACCTGCAACGTTCAGCACGCCATATCGCATCCAAAAATGATGTTGATCAAGCCTATGCGATGGGCAAGGCTGCTGTTGAACTGGCCATTGCCGGTGAAAACTCGGTTATGCCAACCGTGGTACGCAAGTCCAACAAACCCTACAAGTGGACCATCGGCAAGGCGAAATTGTCCCGTGTTGCCAACGTTGAGAAAATGATGCCAGCCAACTTCATCAGCAAAGACGGCTTCGGTATCACCCAGAAATGTCGTGACTACCTGGCACCGTTAATCAAGGGCGAGGACTACCCTCCATACAAGAACGGTATGCCCGTTTACGTGACCCTGAAGAAAAAACTGGTCAAGAAAAAACTGAAAGACGAATTTATCGTTAAATAAACTTCTGATCAAATAAAGGAGAACCCTCAAGTAGGACGGGTTCTCCTTCTATTACAGGCCATACTCATGACACTCGATAAAGCACGTGAACTGATTTCCGTACAAGCCAATCTGGCCGGTGGATACAACCAGAATGCAGCCAAATTAATACTGGCTGAGGTCCTGCGCGAACACGGACAGGAAGCTACGGATCAATTGATACGCGAATTTGACCTGCAAACCAGGTTTGGTTTTAAACCCGGTAGCTCCTTCTAGAACACAGCCTGCACAGATCTCACCACCACACCCTCCGACAATTTCTGCCTGTCATACATTCGCTGTATTCTGGACTCAGTCCAGTAAATCCGTCATAAACCCGACGCTTATAGAACCCCGTTGTATGCACCTTAAAAAAATCGATTACCCCGGCATCTATTCATTGGCTATGATGCAGGCACGGTATCGGACCTGGTAGTCAAGTACTACCCACTCATATACCGCCCGTACCTGAACCCGTGCAATTTTGTACGGCGTTATAAGAACATAACTTCAAAGGAGTTGTCATTGTGACTGCCTTGTATCTATCGCTGGCTTCTGCCGTTATCGCCATTCTCTATGGCCTGATTTCCATTAAATGGATTCTTTCCAAACCCGAAGGTAATGAGCGCATGCGCGAAATTGCCAAGGCCATACAGGATGGGGCCTCTGCTTATCTTAAGAGGCAATACATCACCATCGGCATAGCCGGCGCAGTGTTGTTTGTCATCCTGCTGGTATTTTTGAATACCGGCACCGCTATCGGCTTCGCGATTGGCGCTATCCTGTCGGGCATGGCCGGTTACATTGGTATGAACATATCAGTGCGCGCCAATTCACGCACCGCGCAGGCCGCTAACGAAGGCCTGAATGCCGCGATGCAAATTGCCTTTCGCGGCGGCGCCATTACCGGCATGCTGGTAGTCGGCCTGGGCCTGCTCGGGGTCGCAGGGTTCTACCTGGTCCTGATCAAGATGGGTGTCGAAGACCCGATGCACCCACTGGTTGGCCTCGCCTTTGGTGGTTCACTGATCTCGATATTCGCAAGACTGGGTGGCGGCATCTTCACCAAGGGTGCTGACGTCGGTGCCGATATTGTTGGCAAGGTTGAAGCCGGCATCCCGGAAGATGACCCTCGCAACCCGGCCGTTATTGCTGATAACGTTGGTGACAATGTCGGTGACTGTGCCGGCATGGCCGCTGACCTGTTTGAAACCTATGCCGTAACAGTCGTCGCTACCATGGTACTGGGTGGTTTGATACTCACCGGTGGCGACTCCATGACGGCGGCCATCTACCCGCTGGCACTGGGTGGCACCTCTATCATTGCATCCATCATTGGAACCTATTTTGTCAATGTACGTGAAGGCGGCAAGATCATGAACGCCCTGTACCGAGGGCTGATGGTAGCCGGCGGACTGGCGGCCATCGCGTTCTATTTTGTGACCGATGCCGTACTGGGTGACACTGTCATGCTGAGCAATGTTGCCGTACCGAGCATCAACCTGTTTTACACCGGGCTGATTGGTCTGGCACTCACAGCGGTCATGGTGGTCATTACGGAATATTACACCGCAACCGAATACGGTCCGGTCAAACATATCGCCGAGGCCTCTACCACCGGTGATGGCACTAACGTGATCGCGGGGCTGGGTGTATCCATGAAATCGACCGCCGCGCCGGTGCTGGCTATTGTTGCCAGTATCTGGGGTTCTTATGAACTGGCTGGACTGTATGGCATCGCCATTGCGGCTACGTCTATGTTGTCCATGACCGGCATTATTGTGGCACTGGATGCCTACGGCCCGATTACCGACAACGCCGGTGGCATCGCCGAAATGGCCGATCTGGATGAAAAGATCCGCAACATCACTGACCCACTGGATGCCGTGGGTAACACCACCAAGGCCGTTACCAAGGGTTATGCAATCGGCTCGGCCGGTCTTGCTGCACTGGTACTGTTTGCTGACTACACGCATGGTTTGGAGGCTCGCGGCCTTAACCTGACCTTCGACCTGTCAAACCATATGGTCATCATCGGCCTGTTTATTGGTGGCATGATCCCTTACCTGTTTGGGGCAATGGCAATGGAGGCCGTCGGCCGTGCAGCGGGTGGCATCGTTAACGAGGTACGCCGCCAGTTCAGGGAAATGCCCGGCATTATGGATTACACCCAGAAACCGGACTACTCCCGTGCGGTGGACATGCTGACCAAGGCTGCCATCAAGGAGATGATTATCCCGTCACTGCTGCCAGTACTGGCACCGGTCATCGTCGGCCTGTGGCTGGGTCCACAGGCGCTGGGCGGTATGCTGCTGGGTACCATCGTGACCGGTCTGTTTCTGGCCATTTCCATGACCACCGGTGGTGGCGCATGGGACAATGCCAAAAAATACATCGAAGATGGCCATCACGGTGGCAAGGGTTCTGATGCCCACAAGGCAGCGGTTACTGGCGATACCGTCGGCGACCCCTACAAGGACACTGCCGGACCTGCGATTAACCCTTTGATTAAAATCATTAATATTGTCGCACTGCTGTTAGTGCCGATTCTGTAGGGTAAATCTGGCAACAGTTATTGCCTGTAGACAAAAAAGGCCAACCGTCAGGTTGGCCTTTTTTTATGTGCGCCTGTAGGGCCGTGTAGACCCCCTTCCAGGTAAATAACCACAGAATTAGCATTTTCTTATAAACTGCCGTTATAATAGCCGCCCGTTTGACTCACATCGCGCCGAGGCAGCTCATGAATCTGGACCGAGTAACATCTGGCAAAGACATTCCCAACGAAATCAATGTCATCATAGAAATCCCTGCCCATGCCGACCCGGTAAAATACGAGGTCGACAAGGAAACCGGTGCCATGTTTGTCGATCGTTTCATGACCACCGCTATGCACTATCCATGTAACTATGGCTATGTACCACACACCCTGTCTAAAGACGGTGACCCGGTCGATGTACTGGTTGCCACCCCGGTACCATTAATCCCCGGTTCTGTGATTACCTGTCGCCCGGTTGGCGTATTAAAAATGACCGACGAATCCGGCGATGATGCCAAGATCCTGGCCGTACCGATCGACAAGCTATGCAAGATGTATCGCCATGTTAAGGATATTGATGATATGCCCGCTATGCTGCTGGATCAGATTGCTCATTTCTTTGAACACTACAAGGACCTGGACGAAGGCAAATGGGTGCGTGTTGATGGCTGGGGCAACATCGGCGATGCACACCAAGAAATCATGGACAGCGTTAAGATGTTCAAAAATGCCCCTGAAAAACCGAATTTCTAAGGAACCTGCTCACGCACATGAAAATCTGTATCCTGTCAGACAGCCACGACAACCGTCAACTGCTGGAGCAATCCGTCAAACAGGCCGTTGCGGATGGCGCCGAGACTATTTTACACTGCGGTGACGTGGTTGCAGCAGGCACCCTGTCGGTGCTGTACAAATACAACTTACCGATACATGTGATACATGGCAACAATGCCGGCGACAGCTACACCATGCACCGCGTGGTGGAAAAATCACAGGGACTGATTACCTACCACGGCCAGGATGCAGGCATGGTGCTGGCAGACAAGCGTATATTTATTGTTCACTATCCCCACTATGCCGAGGCCATGGCGCTGACCGGTGACTGGGACCTGGTCTGTTTTGGCCATGATCATGAAGTCGCGGTCCGGACCATCACCAACGTCAAGGGTAAACAGACCGTACTGGCAAACCCCGGTACCGTAGCCGGCATTGGCGCCAACCCAACCTATATCATCGCTGATCTGAACAAGATGGAATTTGATGTTCACGAAGTGACGGTCTGACCTGAGGGTCCTGCCAGCAACAGGTACCAGGAATAATGATGCGGTTCGTTCCTCACCGCTTCCTATGAGCTACGTGTGGTTTCACAGATCAAACATCCGACCAGACCGCATATTCATTCTCATTCGGGTCTGCAAAGTGAAACCGGCGACCACCCGGGAATGAAAACACCGGTTTAATGATAACGCCACCTGCTTTTTCTATCTTTGCCTGTGTTTGCTCAAGATTCTCACTATAAAAAACAATCAGCGCACTTCCCTTTTCAGTCGATACGTTCAAATCAGATTTGAAAAACCCGCCGTCGATACCTGCATTTGAAAAAGCACAGTATTCAGGCCCATACTCTACAAATGACCAGTCAAATACAGTCTTGAAAAACACCCTGGCCAGATCCATGTCTCTGGCCGGAAACTCTACATAGTTGATTTTTTCGTGTTGACCCATTACATGATTCCTTTTTGTTAAGTTGCTTCCATAAGCCTGCAGAACCTGGCCAGGGAATGCCCTTCAACAACCGGGCAATCCTGAACTAAACAGACTATAGTCGGTCTGATCAGATACTGCTAAACTTGTCAGTAAGCCGACAACCCCGTCGTTGAGGTAACCATGGCTGCAAACCCTCTACTCCGCTGGTTTTTTGTTACGGCCACACTGTTGCTCGTGGCACCCGTATCAGCCTATGCTCTGAGCGTCTACGACGTCATTCAGCTCAGCAAAAAGAACTACAGCGATCAGGATATCGTGGGCCTGATCCAGGCCACCGACTCAGCCTTTACATTAAAGGCTGAGGACATCATACGTCTGCAGGGACTGGGGCTCAGCGAACCGGTCATTCAGGCCATGGTGCAAGCCGTTCCTGAGCTAGCAACAGAGCACCTTCCTGCCAGTAATACCCATGCAAGCTCTGATACTGTCCCTGTTACACCTGTAACAACAGTTGCCGATGGGCTCATAACCGTAGAGCCCTTTCAGGAGGCCGGATCTGGCCACCATCACCATAACGCTATCAATCTGGCCGGGGTTCGTCTATTAGTTATAAGAGATGAGGGATTATTTCCCTCGGTGGAAACACGGTCTATCACGATAGCCGAACGACTGGAGCAGGCCGTATCAACGGGCGCAGGGGCTTTCCACCCCGGTCCTGCAACAGCAAGTGACACCGTAATGTATTATGGCCGGAGTACTGACAGACCTATGCTTATCCTGAATGTCTCACCTTCGGATGCCTACGCCTACCAACGTCGCAGTGGCCGCACTGTAACGCCTGCCCTGCTTGCCGCCTATTGGAGCGATCTGTTATCTGATTACTGGTCCATCGCCATTAACCGGAAACCCCCGGAACGACTTTCAGAACTTCACGAAGGCGAGGTATTAAATTCCCTGTATGAACAATGGGGCAAATTGAATAAGACAGAATCGCTACAATTTGCAGATGCCGCCCAACAACTACCACGCCAGCAGCAACAGCATTTGCAACGCCTGGCAATCACCGTGCCTCATGGTTTCCAGATCAACCATTCTCATCTGGCCAGACAACCATGAAGTACCCGTATTTAACCTGGCTGCTCGGATTAACAATGTTTGCCGGAGCTGAAGCCAGTCACCTGCAAGTCAGTCTCGATGATATTGTGCTGTTAAACCACCGCGGTGTGTCAGATCAGACCATACTGTTATTTCTTGAGAACCGTGAGCCGGGCTTTGTCCTTGATAAAGAGGCCATCGACAAACTGCTCTTGAACGGCGTTAGTGAAGAGATCATCAGTTACCTGGTATCAAAAGCCGTCATTGCGCAAGTCCCTGATGATGTCGTCCCTCCGACAGGATATACAGATGCCCCTGCCGATTACCCGGAGGACTACTACACGCCCTATTACGGAGATTCATACTCGGTTGGCTATGTGAGCTATCCCGTTTACTGGTATGGAGGAGGGCATCACTCCGACAGACATCACCCACGCCACAGCGAGCACAACAGCCACCACTCAGGCAACTATCCAGGCCAGCATAATGGACAGGGTGCAACTCACACTACGCAAAATGGCGGGGCACATACTGGTGGCGCAGGTCATACAGCCAATAGCGGCCAACACGAGCCTGCGCACCCCGGCACTAACCACACAGAACACAATAACCCGCATACAGCGATAGCGGGAGGCCAACATAACGCATCAAGTAATGAACAAGCCTCAC
>DRJJ01000321.1 GCA_011052255.1 Gammaproteobacteria bacterium
ATGCTGAAAAGGCGCACTGTCCTTTGAGACCAGCTGCATGCATTCCTCGAGGCGCTCATTCGCTGCATGGGGTTCGCCGCGTTCCATGTCGTGCCAGGCGGCAAGATAATGCCAGTGCGCCTGTTCGATCGCCGCCGAACGGGGCAAAAGCTTCCTGAGTTCGGCCAGCTTGTGTTCCGCACCAGTGAGATCCCCGATACCAAGGCAGATATAGACAGGCTGGGCGCGTAGCAGGAAACCGAGCTGGTGTACGCCGGTGCGCTCAGCGGTTTCCAGGCCCTCCTGGGTCGCAGCATTGGCCTCGTCGATTTCGCAACGGTTCCAGTGACAGGTGCATTCGAGCAGCATGAGCATAATGCGGGCGAGCGGCGCAAGTTGTTCCCTGCGCTCCCGCGAACCCGCAAACTGCTCCAGCACCATCTCGGCGTGACCATGTTCACCTAACCACCTGGTGTAGTAAACCACCAGGCTAGCGCCCATGAGAATGCGAGCATTGTCGTCCGGGACATGCACGAGCAGATCGGCAAGCCGATGCGCCCATTCCCCGATGCGCGGATGCGCCGGCTCGCTATGCATGAGCGCGGTGAACATGGCTGAGGTGACGCGGCCTTCGATCTCGCCGGGTGGCAGGGGATGGCGGTCGAGCAGTTGTTCGCCGATCGAGATCCAGCGCCGCATCGGCGAGAAATCGCCCCGTTCGAGAAACAGGGTATCGATGATCGAGGCCCAGGACAGATAAAGGCCCTCGGGATCGGGATCCGCTTCGAACGTATCGAAGGCGCGCTCAAACCAACGGCGCGCCCCGTCGAGATCGCGGGGCACCATGCAGGCGCCCGTCCAGTAGCAGAGCCAGGACTGATCATCGCGCAGCTTCGCAGGCATCGCGTCGAGCCAGCCGGCCAGGGATTCGTGGTGGCCCTCAGCCAGCAGCGAGGGCGCATGTTCGGTGATGAGATTTGTGAGCGCGGACCAGTCCCCGACCTCAATAAACGAGCGCGCCTCCCCGGACTGGCTGAGGGCCGTATCCTCGTCTGACTGAGGTTTCTTCATTCGGGTGCTCATTCACTATTGTTGATTATTGTTGCACGAAATCCTCGTGGCACGAAACAACGCATTCAACGCCGATCACGTTGGTACACTCCGGTGAATAATTACATAAATAACAGGGGTATTCAATTGTTAAGGGAGGGACTCGATCAAGATTACAACTCCATTTATAGCAGCCATTCCTTCTCCCTCCGGGAGAAGGTTAGGATGAGGGGATATAAAACAATTTGTTACATCTATTTATCCCCTCACCCCAACCCTCTCCCTGAGGGAGAGGGAGTTAACGACCTGAAAAGTTGTAACCCAATTGTATTTCAGGCTTCGGTTGTGCGTATATCTGGAAACACTACCAGAGCCAGCCCAAGCAGACTGTTAATCATAAACAACACCTGTGCTACACCGTGTAACCGACCGAATTGTGTCGCCACAGCCGCCTGATCCAGCCCCTGTGCCTTGAGTTCTACCATCATCGGCTGCAAAACCCATTGCCCGATCATAACAATCAACACCATCACTATCACCAGTCTGACACTGGCCTGTTTCCACATGGCCTTGCCAGCGGTGCTCGCATCCATTAACAGCAATGTGGCACAACCGAGTCCGACATAGGACATGATCGTAAATAACTGACCGGCCACATCACCAGCAGTTTGCTTGTCGAGCATATTGAACAGTACCGGCGCAACCAGATAACCGGTTATCCACATGCCACCTACCCACAGTGTCAGCGCAATGCGTGCTGCAGTAGAACCAGACAACAGGCCACGTACGGATGACATGGCCGGTCAGATATATTTGATGTCGGTAATTTCCAGTTCACGTATACCACCCGGCGCTTCCAGCTGGGCGACATCATCAACTGACTTGCCGATCAAGGCACGTGCAATCGGTGAACCGACTGAAATTTTACCCTGTTTGATATCGGCCTCATCTTCACCCACGATCTGGTAAATCAGTTCCTTGTCTTCATCAATGTCAAGTAGCTCGACTGTGGCACCAAATATAACCTTGCCACCGGCATCCATTTTGCTGACATCAATAACCTGCGCATGGGACAGCTTACCTTCAATATTAGCGATACGCCCTTCTATAAAACTCTGCTCTTCGCGCGCTGCATGATATTCGGCATTTTCTTTCAGATCGCCGTGTTCACGCGCGACCGCAATCGCCTCGATAACCCTTGGACGACGTACATTCTTCAGTTCCTTTAACTCCAGACGCAACTGCTCGGCGCCATGTGCTGTAATCGGTATTTTTCCGGTCATGCCGAAGTCTCCTTGTTCAATGACTGATGTAAATCCTGTAGTGCATTTACTTCATCCATATCCTGTTTTTGTAATGCCATACACGTCGCCCGGGCACCTGCCAGAGTAGTGGTATAGGTCACCTTGTGGTTCAGTGCCTCTCTGCGTATGGTGTATGAATCGGCTATCGCCTGCTTACCTTCTGTGGTATTAACGATCAGCACAATTTCATCATTTTTAATCATATCGACTATATGCGGGCGGCCGTCGGCCACCTTGTTGATCAGCTTGCATTCAATATCCGCTGCCTGAATAGCCTGACCCGTCCCTCTTGTAGCATAGATCTCAAAACCCAGTTCGGCCAGACTGCGTGCAATCTCTACTGCGGCCGGCTTGTCCATATCACGTACGCTCACAAAGGCCTTGCCACTTTCAGGCAGGCTCACACCCGCAGCCAGCAGGGACTTGCCAAAGGCTTCCGCAAAGTCCTTGCCAACACCCATCACTTCGCCAGTTGATTTCATTTCAGGGCCCAGCAGCGGGTCAACTCCCGGAAACTTCACAAACGGAAAAACGGATTCCTTGACGGTAAAGTAGTCTGCTACCGGCGCAGTAGCCGGTATTTTTTGCTGCGCCAGACTCTGGCCAACCATACAACGCGCCGCGATACGCGCCAGTGGCATACCGGTAGACTTGGACACATAAGGGGCGGTACGTGACGCCCGCGGGTTCACTTCAAGTATATAAATTTTTTCACCCTGAATTGCAAACTGTGCATTCATCAAGCCGATGACTTTCAATTCCAGCGCATACTGACGCATATGGTCTCGTAACTGCTGTTGTATATCCTCACTCAGGGTATAAGGCGGCAGCGAACAGGCAGAGTCGCCAGAATGCACACCGGCCTGCTCGATGTGTTCCATAATACCACCGATCAGCACCTGCTCACCATCACAGATCGCATCAACATCCACTTCTACCGCATCATCCAGAAAACGATCAAGTAAAACCGGCGAATCGTTCGATACCGATACGGCCTCTGTCATGTAGCGTTGCAGATCGTCATCATCGTAAACGATTTCCATTGCCCGCCCACCCAGCACATAGGATGGACGTACTACCAGCGGGTAACCAATTTCTTTTGCCGCCTGCATGGCTTGTTCTTCGGTACGTGCCGTGCGGTTCGGTGGTTGCAACAAGCCGAGTTTGTCGACCAGTTGCTGGAAGCGTTCACGGTCTTCGGCCAGGTCAATCGAATCTGGACTGGTGCCAATAATCTTCGCACCAGCCGCTTCCAGGTCGCGTGCCAGTTTCAGCGGCGTCTGGCCACCGTATTGCACAATCACACCGGCCGGGTTTTCCAGATCAATAATTTCCAGTACATCTTCAAGTGTCAGCGGCTCAAAATACAGGCGATCTGATGTGTCGTAATCAGTTGATACGGTTTCCGGGTTACAGTTCACCATGATGGTTTCGTAACCGTCTTCACTCAGCGCAAGCGCCGCATGCACACAACAATAATCAAATTCGATACCCTGGCCGATGCGGTTAGGTCCACCACCGAGCACCATAATCTTCTGGCGGTCACTCGGCTGTGCCTCACATTCTTCATCGTAGCTTGAATACATGTAGGCAGTAGACGTCGAGAACTCCGCCGCACAGGTATCGACGCGTTTATATACCGGCCGGATACCCTGTGCATGACGTTGCTTGCGCACCTCATGTTCAGAACATTGCAACAGGCTCGCCAATCGATGGTCGGAAAAGCCCTTGCGCTTAAGCGCACGCATTGCAACCTCATCCAGATCAGACAGGCCTTTACCTGACAGCGCCTGCTCTTCCTGTATCAGGTCTTCAACCTGCACCAGGAACCACGGGTCTATCGCGCACAGCTCGAACACTTCCTCAACGCTCATGCCCAGGCGGAACGCATCACCCAGATACCAGATACGTTCAGCGCCCGGCACACGTAATTCCCGGCTCACTTTCTGTCTGGCCGAATCCTGACTGATATCAACCTTGGGTGAGAGCCCGTCAACACCGGTCTCAAGACCGCGCAAGGCCTTTTGCAAAGACTCCTGGAAATTGCGGCCAATGGCCATCACTTCACCGACCGACTTCATCTGCGTAGTCAGGTGAGCATCGGCCTGCGGGAATTTTTCAAACGTAAAACGAGGTATCTTGGTGACCACATAATCAATCGTCGGCTCAAACGATGCCGGTGTCGCACCACCGGTAATATCGTTTTGTAGCTCATCAAGGGTATAACCGACCGCGAGTTTGGCCGCCACCTTCGCAATCGGAAAACCGGTGGCCTTGGATGCCAGTGCCGATGAACGTGATACACGCGGGTTCATCTCGATGATGATCATGCGGCCATCTTCCGGGTTAATCGCAAACTGCACATTCGAACCGCCAGTATCAACACCAATTTCACGCAGCACCATCAGCGAGGCGTTGCGCATAATCTGGTATTCCTTGTCGGTCAGGGTCTGCGCCGGTGCAACGGTTATCGAGTCGCCGGTATGCACACCCATCGGATCAAAGTTTTCGATCGAGCAGATAATAATGCAGTTGTCCTTGTGGTCACGCACCACTTCCATCTCGTACTCTTTCCAGCCCAGCGCCGATTCCTCAATCAACAACTCCGTGGTCGGTGACAGGTCCAGGCCGCGTTCACAGATCTCGGCAAACTCTTCTTTGTTATAGGCAATACCGCCGCCG
>DRJJ01000322.1 GCA_011052255.1 Gammaproteobacteria bacterium
AATTCATCGTCTGTTGTGCTGCTATTGATAGACCTGGACGGATTCAAGAAAATAAATGATACAAAAGGGCATCTTGCCGGAGATGGAATTCTTAAGGAAGTTTCTGGCAGACTTCTTGATGTCACAAGAAATACCGGTACCGTTTCACGCATTGGTGGTGATGAATTTATCGTGATACTGCCAGAGGCACAGGAAAATGAAGTCGAGGAAATTCTGAAAAGAATTATTAATATATTCACCCAGCCATGTTTAATAGACGGAGAATTTCTGAGTATCCATCTCAGTATCGGCGCAGCGATCTATCCCCAACATGGAGTTGAACCAAAAACCCTTATCCATAATGCTGACAGTGCTATGTACAGGGCTAAACAGACGGGAAAGGAATATCTGATCTACAGAGGATGAAAGAGTATATTTAGGTAAATACTACCATAATCATCCATAATTACATGTTATTAATAGTAATAATGTAGTGTTTTGAGTAGTTTTTTTATACTTTTTTACTCATACGTATTTGTGAAAACCGACAAAAAGGTCACGTTTATTCTATTAATGTTTAATCCCGAGGCCTCTGCACGATTCTTTCTATTTGGTTCCCGTAATGCGTGTAATTTCATCCGCACTGGATGAACTGCATCAACACTCCTGACGAGGCAGGTAAAACAACCTGTATAAACATAGCAAAATTAAAACAATCTCACACACTTAATCATTATAGACAAAAGAATTTTGCCGGGGTTATCATGTAAGCAACCATTGTATATCCTGACATTGACAGAATGGTTAACAGCAGGCCAATGGATACACCTTTGTAATAGCTCCGTCGGGTTCACAGTATAAAGGGCATTAACCTAAACGCAGTTAGACCTGTTTCTACAACAGGTAAGAAGTTAATTCCGGGACTCTTCGCTGCAAGATAACTATTTTACGATCACTTCCATCATTCACAGAAATTACGTTTGTGTCTGCTGCCCGGTATCAGTCATACGCATCAGCCACAGAAGTAACGGCGGAATAAGCAACCACTGGAGAAAGGGCATACCGCCGATATCGACGATGGGCAAAAGTGGCATTTGTTCCGTATAGCCCCACGTGCCTTTGATGCGGACATTCATGATCTCACTGTAAACAGTATAACCGGCACCAAGAAGCGTGAATAACGAACCTCTGGTCGCAACCCTGTTGATTGCGTACCAGCTGCGATTCCGGTTAAGCAGGGCGATGACTTCGTAGAGCACAAGGAGAATCAGTAAATCGCCCAGTGTACAGTGTGCCAGACCATACAGGATGTAACCCCAGTCGTTCTGATGCCAGACATCATAGAGCGGAAACTGTGCGAGCTCCCACAGCAGCTCGAGCGGCAGTGCCAGCATAACAAGCTTCACTTCGGGCCAGTCGCGCCAGCCTGAAACAGGTTTCTTTGTACGAGTCCGGGAAACAGGTAGACTGGCCAGGAAAACAATGAGTACAGCTATTACTGCGAGCCAGAATACTGCCATTTCCAGCCACTCTATACGCCCCATATACCAGGGCATGTTCATTTGATCCGGCATAGGCATCATAAATCTTTTACTCAAAAATGGTGTGAACGTCCCTTCCATATCGCAAATACCGCCGGAAACACAACCAGCACCATAAACAGGGCAGAGGTGATACCACCCACCATGGGGGCGGCGATGCGTTTCATGACATCGGCACCGGCACCATCACTCCACAAAATAGGTATTAGTCCCATAAATAATGCCATACCCGTCATGAGCATGGGTCGAATTCGACGGCCTGCACCTTCTACAATCGATTGTGTTAGATCATGATAGCTCCTGATTTGTCCGGCCTCCTGTTTTTGTGTGTAACTGATACCCAGGTACAACATCATCAGAATACCCATCTCGGCATCAAGACCGGCCAGGGCGATCATACCGACCCAGACGGCAACACTGAGGTTATAATCCAGCAGGTACAGCAGCCATATTGCGCCTACCTGTGAGAACGGAATTGCGAATAGAATGATCATAGCCTCAGTAATAGATTTGCGGTTAACGAACAACATGAAAAATACGATGAACAGGGTCAGTGGTACCAGAACCATGAATTTATCTCTGGCGCGTTCAAAGTATTTAAACTGACCCGCCCAGGCGATGCGATAACCAGGCGGTATGCTGACCTTGTCGTTGACGACCTCGCGGGCCAGACGAACATAGTCGGCAATACCAATATCATTGACATCAACAAATACAAATGCGACCAGTTGGCCGCCTTCATTTCTGAGCATGGGTGGCCCGGTCAGAAAGCGTATGTCGGCTAGCTGGCTGATGGGAATCTGCGCGCCAGTGGGAGTCGAAACCAGTACACGTTTCAATGCCTGCGGGTTGTCGCGAAACTCACGTGCATATCGTAAGTTGACCGCATAACGTTCACGGCCCTCTATGGTTTCCGACACCTTCAGGCCGCCCACTGCAGCCTGAAGGGTATCTTCGACATCAGCTATGGTTAAACCGTAACGTGCAATCTTTTCCCGTTTAATATCAAAATCCAGAAAATATCCACCGGTCAATCGCTCAGCAAAGGCACTGCGCGTGTAGGCTTTGGTGCGTTCATCTTCCTGCAAGGCCTTTTCGATATCCACGGCGGTTGCTTCAATGGTCGCCAGGTCGGTGCCAAATACCTTAATACCTAATGCAGAACGAATACCCGTAGCCAGCATCTCGGTTCGGGTCTGGATCGGCATCCACCAGATATTGGGCATGCCGGGATAGCGCAGTTTTGCATCCATCTCGGCGATGAGATCATCCCACGTCAATCCTTCACGCCATTGATCTTTTGGTTTCAGGGTCACCACGGTTTCAACCATGGACAGGGGGGCGGGATCGGTTGGACTGGTGGAGCGGCCAATCTTGCCGAATACTCGTTCTACTTCGGGAAACTGTTTGAGTTGCCGATCCATAGATTGCAGGATCTTGCCAGCCTCGGTTATAGACATGCCGGGCAGGGCAGTGGGCATATACAAAATACTGCCTTCATTTAATGGTGGCATAAATTCATTACCTAACTTGAGGAAAACCGGCACCGTTACAATCATCGCGATTATGGCTACACCGACGACCCAGTAGTGAAAACGCACAGCAAAACGTACGATCGGTATATACAACCGAACCAGCCATTGATTAAGTGGACTTTTGTCACCCCGTATTTTTCCTCGAATCAGCAATACTGCCAGTGCCGGCGTAAAGGTAATAGCCAGTAATGCGGAAAAACCCATGGAATAGGTCTTGGTGAAAGCCAGCGGTTTAAACAAACGGCCTTCTGTACCTTCCAGTGCGAACACCGGCATAAAGGACACTGTAATTATTAATAGTGAAAAGAAAATACTTGGGCCGACTTCCTGCATGGCCTTGATAATGACTTCGCGTCTTTTTTCAAACGCCTCATTTTCACTCAAAGCCTCCAGTCGCTTATGGATGTTTTCAATGATAACAATACTTGCATCCACCATGGCTCCAATCGCTACCGCAATACCACCTAACGACATGATGTTAGCGGTCAGGTGTTGTTCCGACATGGGGATAAAGGACATAAGGATTGCAATAGGTATGGTCAGAATCGCAATCAAGGATGAACGAAAGTGCAGTAGAAATATCATGATCACCAGCGAGACCACAATCATTTCTTCAACTAACGTGCTCTTGAGGGTATCTATGGCACGTTTGATGAGATCAGAACGATCATAGGTAGTAACGATTTTCACACCTGCCGGTAGCCCTGTTTGTGCCACTTTTATACGTTGTTTGACCCGTTCGATCACGGCCAGGGCATCCTCGCCATAGCGCATGATAACGATACCGCCTACGGTTTCTCCTTCTCCATCAAGTTCGGCGATACCGCGACGCATCGCCGGGCCCAGTGTGACAGTAGCCACATCGCGTACCGTAATAGCCACTCCGCTTTTGCCTACACCCAGGCTGATCTTTTCAATATCATCCTTCGACTTGATATAACCCCGACCACGAATAAAGTGTTCATGACCGGCGATCTCCAGCACACGTCCACCAACATCATTATTCGAACGACGAATAGCTTTGGCAACTTTTTGTAATGGAATACCAAAGGCAGCCAGTTTGTTAGGATCAATATTGACCTGATATTCTTTGGTAAATCCACCGACAGAAGCTACTTCGGCTACTCCTTCCACAGATTCCAGCCAGTAACGTAAGGTAAAGTCCTGCAAACTACGTAATTCTGCCAGATTGGTATTACCGGTTTTATCGACCAAGGCATACTGAAACACCCATCCGACACCCGTAGCATCCGGCCCCAGTGTCGGGCGAACACCCTTGGGCAATTTGGTCACGGCAGTATTCAAGTACTCGAGCACCCGGGAGCGTGCCCAGTAAATATCGGTACCATCCTTGAAGATCACATAGACAAAGCTCAGCCCCATAAAACTTTGGCCACGAACGAACTCCACATTGGGTGCCGCCAGCAAGGTGGTGGTGAGAGGGTAGGTGATCTGATCTTCGACCAGATCCGGGCTGCGGCCCGGCCAGTCAGTAAAGATAATGACCTGTACATCTGACAAATCAGGAATGGCATCCAACGGTGTATTGACCAGCGAACGATATCCCCAGAATGCAGCTGCGGAAATAATCAGCAGCGTCAGCAGGGGATTGATCGCACAATAACGGATCAGGCGTTCGACAGGTCCATGATTATGATTCGTGTTTTGATTTACCATTGGTTGATCCCCGCCTTGAGTTTACTTTCTGCGGCAATCAGGAAATTTCCTGAGGTCACGACCTTGTCTCCGGGATCCAGTCCTTCCAGTACCTCAATATCATCCGCATTGCGTAAACCGGTTTTAATCTTACGCGGTAGCAACCGGCCGTTACCCAGATCAATAAACACCACCCGACTGTCACCGGAATAGAGCACGGCACTTTCGGGCACGACAAGTCGTTTGCCCAGATTTATGTTCAAGTGTACATGGGCGTACATGTCGGGTTTTAACAGGCCATCACGGTTATCCAGTTCCACTCTTACCTTTGCTGTACGGGTATCGCCTTCCAGATAAGGGTAGATATAGGCAATTTTACCGGATAATTTTTTTCCGGAAAGTTCGGGCAGAACGACCTGGACATCCATGCCGGCTTTTACAAACGGTATTTCATATTCATAGATCTGGCCTTCAACCCAGACAGTCGACAAATCAGCAATTCGTAACAGCTTTTGTCCAGCCTTGACTGCGCTACCATCCACAACCATTTTTTCAATGACAGTACCGCTGACCGGCGACATAATGGGGACATATTCAAGAGCTGTTTTACGTTTTTCCAGCTTGCGGATTTGTGTGGGACTGATATCCCAAAGGCGCAGCCGTTGACGCGTTGCTCTTAATAACGAATCATCTTTTCCCTTGCGACGCAGGACTTCCATGTATTCCTGTTGTGCCGATAACAACTCCGGGCTGTAGACATTGAACAGAGGTTGCCCCTTCGTTACGGTTACACCGACAAAATCAGCGTTTAATTTACCGATCCAGCCATCGAATTTAAGCGTGATGTCCGTCAATTGTTTTTCATTATAAGTGACACGTCCAGCAGCACGAATAATTTGTATCAGTTGTTTTTCTTCAGCGATGCCTGTTGTCACACCGATTAACTGTCGGCGTCGTGCATCCATACTGATACTGCCGGAACGCATTTCCTTTTTGGTGACCGGAACCAGATCCATAGCGCAGATCGGACAGCTTCCCGGTATCGCAGATTTTACAGAAGGATGCATGGAGCAGGTATAGTGGGAAATATCACCGGGTGTCGCCGTTGCCAATTCCAGCCCCGATTGTCCTGTGGCCATGTTAAAAGTCAGGTCACCGTGACCCAGCGTACCCGATTCAATATCGACCGCCAGCAGCCATTCACCACGCATGCCGAGTTCAAACTCACCATTATAGACGCCGGGTGTTGTTTCACTGATGCTGGCAGGTGCATTCATCGCTTTCATACTACCCATGGCAGGCATTTGTGCTACGGCTCTTACTTTTGCGCCTTGCACTGGTTGACCCTTCTCGTTATTGACGATCACAGTCAGTTTGTTTTTCCCAACCCTTGGTGGGTCAGGTTCAACCCTGACCTGAATGCGATACTTGCCTGCCTCAATCATTTTGTCAGACAGTTCAAAGCCTGATCTGGCGGCAGCACGTGGAATGATGCTGTCTGTTGCTGAACTGAGGCGTACACCTGGACGGCTGGTCGTCAGGTCGAATTCAAGTCGGGCATCGCCTGTAGAGCTGGAACGGATTTCCAGTGTTAATGGCCAGACACCTTTCATCGACAGTTCAAAAATACCCTCATACATACCCTTACTGGTATGTTTAATAGTGGCAGGTGCTGGCATAGCAGGCATGGTGCCCATAGCAGGCATTTCTGCTACGGCCTTGATCTGTGCATCCGTTACGGGTTGGTTATCTTTATCATGCAACACAATTGTCAGTGTATTATTACCGACCTTGGGTTGCTCAGGATCAAGTTGCACAAGTACCCTGAATGGCCCGGCATAGTGAGCACTACTATTGTCAAACATATCATTGCCTGCTGAATTACTCGTAGAGTTCCACCAGATAAAAAATGCAAAGACGGTCGCAAGCATGGCGATCATTAAAATCATTAAGCGGGATTTTGAAAATATCAGTTTCATTGTAATTCACCTTTAATGACATCATCTGAATGGCTGGGGATATTAAAGTTGCCATACAGTAAGTCAGGATTGCCCACATGTCTGGCCAGCATGGCCAGGTGGCGATGATAGTCTGTCAACGCCTGCACATTATTTAATCGGGTTTGAACAAGATTTTTTTCAGCGCTGACCAGATCCAGAAAGCTTCCTTTTCCTGATTGATAATCAGCTTTGGCAGCATGTAGGTTATCTTCTGCCAAAGGCAGCAATTTATTTCGGTAAAGTTTTAGAATATGCCTAATTTCATTCACATTGTTATATCCACGCTGTACGTTACCTGCGATTACTGCCTGCTTATCCTTGATACGCCATTTAAGCTGTAAAGTTTTTGCGCGATATTCACTAACCTTTGCTTTGCGATTAATCTGAGAGAGCGGAATATTTATGCCTACTCCAACAGTGAAGCGTTTTTCATTTTGATTCCACAGACTGTTGTAACCGGCAATAATTTTGAAGTCGGGGTAAAAATCCCGTCTGGCCGATTTAACCCGGACTTCACTGGCACGCAGGCGAGCAGTGAGCACCTTTAAACCGGGATGGGTTTCAAGTGCCATTACTCGAAGTTGCTCGACTGAAGGCAGTAACCGAACCATAGGTAAGGCCGCAGGGGAGGGAATAACACTGTCCGGTATACGGTTCAGTAGGGTGTTGAGTCGTGCCAGAATATTATGTTGCTTGCGCTGTAAGACAATGGACTGATGTTCCAGCATGGCCTGTTCAACCTCGGCTCGCAACACATCCTGTTTACTGACACGGCCTGTACTGTATTTTAGTTCTGCAATAGCGTGAAATTCACGCCACAAACCCTGATTAACTCGATTGATACGCTGCGCTTCATGAATGTAATACCAGTCACTAAAGGTGCGTGCTGTTGTTTCAATCAATTTCTGCCGCACTAACTCAATACTTTCTTTGTGTGCTCTGGATTCAAAACGTGCGCTATCCCCCCGTAATGCGAGTTTGCCAGGCCAGGGTATTTTTTGTGATAGCTGAATCTTTTGACCAAAATCCTGGTTACTCTGATTTAGAGTTTCAGGCGCAAAAGAATATGACAACACGGGGTCATCTAACGCGGTAACCTGATCAATACGACTTTCTGCTGCTTTCCACGCTGATTGCATGGCCTCAATCGTCGGGTTTCGCGTTAGTACAGCCTGAATCAGCTGCTTAATATCTAGCTGATCACTGTGAATAAATAATTCATCCTGATTCGCTACCGCCGTAGTAGCGAATATTAGCATGAAGCATGATATAAACAGTCCTCCGGAAAATTGACTCCGAAGTCTAATAATTTGTTTTTGGAACACAGTACACCTCTCAAACAACACATGAAATAATGAGGCACAACGAGATCAATCGCTGTCATCATATGAATGTGATGGCGAGGTGTTTAAATGCGGAAACGGTTGGTTACGAGATAGGTGTCAGTGCCGGGTGTGGGGCCAGGTAGAGAGAAGTCGCTAATAGATAATGTGACTGAAACGTCTATTATTGGTAATGAAAGTTCATATGCTGTTATGATCGCCGGAGGTGGTTGTGGTGCATCCAGTGAGAGAACTTGTTTACTGTGATGTGTGTCGGCCATGGCTACGTCTTGTAGCCCGATATCAACATGGGTGCTGATATCACAACAACCTACAAATACATTATTAGCCGTAGTATCACAACCCCCACCCATAGGGCAGCCTTTACTCATATCTTCATCGCAACAACACTTGCTTTGAGGACCAGTGTCCATAAAATCACAAGCAAACAGATTTTGGCTATGGACAAACAGACTGCCAAACAACACAATAAGCCACAGGACTTTACGTAAGGGATGATGTCGAAAGTAATTCAGCATATAGTCATATTTGTTGGTTAATTGATAATGATAATGATAATAACCATAATACAACTTGGAACATGTTTCTACTAGTAATGTATGCGTATAATATATATTATGTTAAAT
>DRJJ01000323.1 GCA_011052255.1 Gammaproteobacteria bacterium
GGTCTTGGCGTAATATCCCTTTCGCTTATGAGGCGACATTGGTTTCTACCACCTGGGCTATGGCAGCGCTGGTGCTACTGGTTGGTTTGTACGCAACCAAGCAGAGTGAGAATTTTTCTCGTCTGGCTACCGTTTTCTGGTTTATTGTCACTCCATTACCGATGTTGCTATGGCGTAGACTGACGCGCACGATCATGCACTATAGCCGTTTAAAGGGTTATGATCGGCAGAAGGTTGCGATCGTGGGTGCTAACGCTGCGGGCACACATGTAGCACAAGTGATCCTGCAAAATCCTGACCTTGGCTACGACCTGCTCGGATTTTATGATGATCGAAAACCGGATCGGGGACGTACGGATTCATCCTGTGAGGTCCAGGGTCGTTTTGAGACCCTGGTAGAAAAAGCCCGAAATGGGGAAGTTAACCAAATCTATATTACCTTACCGATCAATGCCAAAAAGCGTATTGTTGAGCTCATCAGTGCGCTATCAGATACCACGGTATCGGTATTTCTGATCCCCGATTTATTTATGTTCAATCTGTTTTATGGCCAACAATGGCAGACACTTCATGGTGTCTCCATGGTTAGTGTCTTTCAGACACCTTTCACGGGCCCAGCACTATTTTTGAAACGAGTCCAGGATATCGTATTATCGGTGCTTATTTTGATTATTATCAGTCCGGTTATGTTAATAACAGCACTGGCAGTAAAATTTAGTTCGCCAGGGCCGGCATTATTCAGACAAAAGCGTTACGGCATAGATGGTAGGGAGTTTACGGTCTGGAAATTTCGTAGTATGACGACACAAGAAGATGGCAACTCGGTAGCACAGGCGGTACGTGATGACCCAAGGGTTACTAGAGTCGGTGCTTTTATTCGACGGACTTCGCTGGATGAGCTCCCACAGTTTTTTAATGTTTTGGCCGGTACGATGTCAATTGTTGGACCCAGGCCGCATGCGGTCGTACACAATGAGCACTACCGCTTGAGAATAAAGGGATATATGTTGCGCCATGCAGTAAGGCCCGGGATTACCGGTTGGGCTCAAGTCAACGGTTGGCGTGGGGAAACGGAAACACAGGACAAGATGGAAGAGCGAATTCAGTGTGACCTCTGGTATATCCAGAACTGGAGTACCTGGCTGGATATCAAAATCATTATATTGACAATTTTCCGGGGCTTTAGCGGAAAAAATGCATATTAAACGTAACGATTCAGCGTATTTAGATTTTGGTTTAGTACAAGGCATATTCGCACAGAGAATGTGAGCATATAGGTCCTATGTGACCATTCGGGTACGAACATAACGCCGTAATGGGACAAAAGATGAATACGCTGAATCGTTACTATTAAACAAAGGAAATAGGCTGTCCGCTATATAAGATTGATTACTACACTGGTACGCTATATCAATGTAATTATTACGCTGATATGGCGTATCAGATACGGATATTCTTCGACTGAGCAAAAAATGCGGTACTTGGAGCTACATTATCGTGATACCAGTACCTTGACGATATCTCGAACAGAACTATTGTTCGGTGGTATTACCGGCCTCACCACTATTGGCTTTATCCTGCTGCTGACATTCACGTTACTGTTGTTATCAACGGCTGTTAATGCTCAAACCGAGTACACATTTGGTGCCGGTGATAAAGTCAAGATTCAGGTGTTGGGTGAACCAGACATGACCATCGAAACCCTGGTCAGTGACAGTGGGATGATCTCCTATCCTTTTCTTGGCACGATCAAGGTTCAGGGCATGACTGCTGCTGAACTGGAGCAGTTCGTCACCGACAAGCTCAAGGGCCCTTATCTTATTAACCCTATAGTCACGGTATCATTGCTGCAATACCGGAACTTTTATGTCAATGGTTGGGTAAAAAATCCTGGAGGGTACCCCTTTCAGCCGGGCATGACGGTTCGCAAAGCCATCACACTGGCAGGTGGTTTTAGTGAACGCGCTGACCGGAAGAATATTGTTGTGATTCCCGGCAAGACTCCAGATGTCGCCCCTTCACAAATCACATTAAGTGACCTGGTAGCACCCGGTGATGTCATTACGGTCAAGCGTAGCTTCTTTTAAGGAGTCTCAATGGCTTCGATAGCCTGTTTTAAGCATGTGGTATTGATGGCGTGCGAGTATTCCATTTCATCATAGAGCCAACTTTGGCCATGAAATCGATTCTATTCGTTGCCTAAATACCCATTCGAGAGAAAAACAATTTTGAAGCATAGTGGTATTGCAATTACAAAGTAAAAACAATAGACTAGGCCACAGATCTAAAGTTGATTCAAGGTTAATACATAGCCGAACTAAACTAAGAGGGTGGATGGTTCGCAGCATTGGCCGGGTGGTATATCAAAATTTTGTGGGGATATCAGATTGAAAATTTTGAAAAACGCGATTTCTTGTACGTGTGAGGACAGCAAGATTGGCTGAAACAAAACAGTCTAAGACCACAGCAGTACTCACATCTGACGAGGGTGAACTGAACCTTCGCGAGTACGGTCAAGTCTTCAAGCGACATAAGTGGAGTATTCTGTCTCTGACCATACTGATCAGTATATTGGCGACACTGGTTGTCTACTCGATGAAGCCAATCTATCAGTCATCTGCAACCTTGTTGATTTCTCCGGATA
>DRJJ01000324.1 GCA_011052255.1 Gammaproteobacteria bacterium
AAGTTAAACGATGTAATGGGTGCAACCACCTGGACCTATCCTGATGAATACATCGATTTACAAACGGCCCTGAAACTGGTGGATTATCTCAGGAAGTCGTTCTCACGCGCCTATCAGGTTTATCTGGATGAAATACTGACTGCACGAAATCCGCCATTAGTAGGTTCGTTATGGCCGCGAGATGGCTATTATCTGCCTACGCTGGACAGATTCATGAGCAGGATAGACCTGCGTAATTCCAGAAAAACCCTGCAGGCACTGACCGATTTAGCCGGAATGAAAGTGGCTATGAAAGTTGAGGGGTTGGAACAATGAGTATTGCAGATGTGATCCCTCAATACCTGAATTATCCAGTTACCGCTGTTAAACAAAAAATACTGAGCCGACAGACATGGTTGCTCTTTTCGTGGTTAATGCTGGGCTGGTATTTGTTTCAGTATGCTGCGGGTGTTCCCGAATTCTGGTTGTTTGCACTACAACAGGATATGGTCTACAAGCAAATAACAGGGTTTATACTGTTTAGCTACCTGCTCAGCCAATGGCGGATAGTATTACGCTATCGCAAGAGCCGTGTCAGTGCAGGCGAGCGACTGAAGCAGCATATGCAGCAAGGTAGTATTGCGCCCTTGCTGCTTTATATTCATTCCATAGAGATGGGCGTTGCCTACCAGTTTTTTCTAAGCAGTTTCTTTCTACTTCATTGTGCGCTGGGCCTGGTGCATAGAAATGTTATTTCATCTGGTATTTCGATACTACGTAATGTCTGGCTGGTATTTCATATTGTGTTTGCAAGTCTTGTCATGGTACTGAGCCTGTACCATATCTATATTACTTATTTATATAGCTGAGAACAGCAGCCGTAACTTCCATAATACTGACCAAAAAATGGTTTTTGATTCAAGATTGAATGGCTTCACCTTACTGGACTTTCAAGCTTGTGAGCGTGTTTAATCTGTTTTAAATAACGACGCGTGCCAGGACGGTTTTGGCGCCTAAAGATAAGTATTTTTTGTATCTATAATATATTTAACTACGATTGGAAGTTTAATAAAAACTATAGTATCTTGGCTTCCTGGGAAACAATAGAAATCGACTTAAATCGACTTAAATCGACTTAAATCGGCATAAAAACAACTGTTTCTACAGGGTTTATATACTGGTTTCTGGTTTGAAACTGGTCAAGGAATTTTATAATGTTTAACATAAGTAATGCACATGTGTCAGTTTTGGGTATGCTAATAATGTCTACGTCATCACCCGTTATGGCGGTACAACCACAGACAGATAACCCACAAAGATATAACTACGAGGAAGCATACCAGTTGCCCGAGCTAGGAACACCTTTGTTGCTGGCTGATGCCAAGCCAGCAGCAAAGAAAGCAAAGCCCGGTGCAGCACCATCAGCAGAATGTCAGGCGTTTTCGAAAGACCCCAATGCTGACCTTGGTGCGGTACTGAAAGCGGGCTGTGAGCCAACGCTTAAACAAATGTCTGCACTGATGGATAACCCGCTTGGTAATGTGGCGATGCTTATTACACAGTTTGATACGACCCGGCTAGAGAATCCAACTATTAACAAAGAGGCAAGCCAGACTGTTTATATGGGAATTGCCCAGTTCCCAAAGAAACTTAATCCTGAGTGGAATCTGATCAACCGCTTTATCTGGACTGTGCCGAGCGTGCCATTGGATCAGGACAAGATAAATGATTACGATATCAGTCTCGGTCCAGGTGGAGGTTTATTGCCACCTGGCAGCGGACTACTACCCCCGATTGATCTGTTTGAAGGACGCACAACCGGCTTTGGTGATATGTTTTACGTCGGTCTGTTTTCTCCCTCGAAACCCATTGATGTTGAAGGCGGCGGCAAGATTGTCTGGGGTGCCGGATTTGATATAGGCCTGCCGACGGCGACTGAGGATATTCTCGGTACCGGTAGGTGGACGGGCGGGCCTTCGCTGCTTGGTGTCTATCTGGGACCAAAATGGAAAGTCGGCGCACTGGCAACTCAATATTGGGACTTTGCAGGTGATAATGACCGTGGCAGTGTCAATATGACCAACCTTCAGTACTTTATGTTCTACAGTATTGATGATGTGTCTTCGATTGGCGCCGCACCGAATATTATATGTAACTGGGAACAGACCAATGACAACCGCTGTACCATCCCGATCGGTATTGGTTATAACACAACCGTACAGATGGGTAAGGTGCCGGTCCGTATGGGTATTGAGGTACATTACTCCGTGGTTCAGCCCGATGATATACCTGGATCGGCATGGAATGTTCGTGTGTTTTTTATACCCGGAGTGCCGTCAGCACTGTTTGACTGGATGCAGTAGTTACTCGCAGGTTAGCTGCAGCATAATGCGTGGATAGCAGCTAGTTTCCTGGTGTATTTCTGAGGATGTTATTAATTTACTCAACCAACATGGAGACAGTGCAGGGACAGCACTGACAAGTAAAAAAGTTGGGCAATTTATGGCGCTGACTCTGTACCAGATCTATTTACCTGTTTGTAAGGCTAATGGTCGCAGGCTAGACTGTATTTACAAATAATATGCACGGCCGTGTCATAGCAATTAATGTACTTAACTCCGTCTGGTGATCATGGCTTTTGTAATACATAAAAGAAAATGGTTGCGGTATTCGGGGTCGATTTTCATATCCCGATTGCTGTAACAGGCCAACGATAAGTTGGCCACCAGGCTATCAAGATCCTCCTGCGCCCTGTATTTAGAATTCCAGAGACAGTACCATGCGCTGATCGACAGGTTGTCAGGCCAGTTCTCCGCCAGTGCGATCAAGTTTAATGCTGGCCGTATTTCGCACACGGTTCGAGCCTGGCCTATCTGATGCATAGCCTGCATGAGAAGTTTTCTTTTCAGCCATTTTTTATGACCGAATTCTTTTAGCCATTTTAGTGACTTGTATAACAGGCCACCCAGAATCAATAACACGATAATTCGCCAAAAGTACGACAGTGCATAGATATTGTTTTGCTTTTCTATTGCCAGAGTTTTGAGCCGGCCGTCGGCTGGATCAAAGTACTGTACACGTAATGCAGGCAGGTCTAGTGTTCCGTTGCTTAATGCCTTTAACGGTACTGTGTGGAGAACCTGTGATTGCATGCCGTTAACACCGGCAGTATTACTACGTTCTGATGTAACGGGCGAGTAGCGAATATCATCGTTGCTTTTTATCTGGCGAAGCACGGCCGGTAACCACTGTGCCGGGATGCCATCTCCTTTCAAGGTCAGTTTCCAGTAGCCAAGGGTGTTGGTGTTAATCAGACGATCAGCATAACGTTGCTCGATAGTCAGTTTACCAACGGGTAATGTAGGAGGAACATAGGCAGGTAAGGCCTGCACGCTGACTGAAAACGCAGGAATGGGTATAGAATAACGTATGACACCGTTCAACTCATATTGAATATCCGGTAGTTTTATTTCGTATGATCCATCGGCAATCGGGTACATGATCCATCCGGCCTGAAGTTTTGCCTGTTTACTTGCGGCTGTGCTAATTCGTTCTGTAGTCGGTTTTATTGGATAAATGTCCAGACCCTTTATTTTGAATGGTTCCTGTTCCAGGGAAGCAAACAGGTC
>DRJJ01000325.1 GCA_011052255.1 Gammaproteobacteria bacterium
ATCGCATTGGGTGTGAGCCGGGAGATATGGTTGATATAGTCCAGCGAACCAAACAGGGTATCAACACAGGCGGCATGCATGGCAGTCCGGCCTTCCTGCAGTGCAACAAAATAATCTTCCATCGCATGAGCCAGCCCAACGACTGCATGGGTGCCTACCATGCGTGCAGCGCCTTTAATGGAATGCGAGGCGCGCATCAGTCTGTCCAGTGTCGTGGTGTCGTTATGATTTTTTTCGAGTGACAACAGATCGGAAGACAGGGTTTCACTATGTGTTTCAATTTCGATGCGGAACAGATCCAGTATCGATTCATCAATCCGGGTGGTGATCTCAAACAGGGGTGTATCCGGCAACTCCAGGTCAGAATGATCATCTGTCATGTTGTGGCACCCGGGGCAGAATGCCTTGCTTTCCTGTGTTGGCTGATCACCGTCTACCGGTTTAATTACTGGCGCGGATGTTTCGGCCGACTGTGTCATATTGCCTTTGTCTGTTTTGTCGGAGAGTTCTTCCCTGGAATCCGCCTGTGACAGCTGGTAGCTGATGTAACGTAATTTCTCGAGTTCATCGTTGCCCGGCCTGTCATTAGAGATCGAGTAATTATTCAGCCGCTCCTGAAGGCTTATGACCTGATCAGCCAGTGACTGGTCGAATACCAGCAGGGCTGCACTGCGTATCGATTTGCATGCGCTGGACATGTCTGCGATGGTTGCACTGTCCAGTTGTGAATTGCTGATATTTTCCAGACAGCTGATTAATTTGTCGCCATGCCGCTGGCATTCGATGCGATACAGTTCCAGCATTGCCGGATCAATATTTTCAGGTGTATGTTCGCAAAATATGCTTTCCTGCGGTGCTGAAGCTATCTGGAGTGCCGTAACAGCGTCAGTTTGTAGCGGCCTCGCAGCAGTCTGGTTCTGCTTGATGCATTTTTTAATCAGTTGCGTAATCTTTTTGTGTTCCTTGTTCTGCTTCTGTTCCAGTGGTGTATGCGAAAGCGATAACAGCGCATCGAGTGAGTTATTCCAGTGCTGGTAGTATTTTTTTCCGTTATTCTTGCCGTGTGCAGAGAGTTCCTGCAGGCTGGAAATCAGCAATACAGCCTGATCTGTACCAGTAAGTCTGGCAGCACTGTTAAGAACGCCTAGCGCTTGTGTCAGGATTGTTGCTTGATCGTTATCATTATGGGTGCCATCTTTCAGTGCTGTGCGAATGACTTCATACTGCACGTTCATTTCATGACTGAAAAAGTCATTTGCCGATTGTTGTAACGCCTGATTATCCTTCATCGTAACAGCCTGTTTATCGTTGTTTGAATAAGCTGATGATTGAGTAGACCCGTTTGAGTATCAGGGCTGGCGAGCAGACCCTGAATATAGTTGCCGTCATGCCGGGACAGGGTGGCTGGCGGCTCCTGGACGGTGTCGTAAGCGTAACGTGTAATACCTTCAACCTGGTCAACCGGAAATGCGACTGTCAGCTCATCAAACTGTGCAACAATCATGCGGCCTGTGTCTGTTTTAGTGACTTGCTGGTAGCGCAGTCCAAGTAGTCCGGCGAGTGAAATACATAAAACCAGCTCCCCGCGAATATTAACCAGGCCACTGAGAACATTGTTACTACGATGCGGAATACGATGTGGCTGACGAGGGTGAGTAACATCATTTAGCACCTCTGTTGACAGGGCATACATTTCATCGCCCAGTCTGAAAACAATTGCAGAACATTCATCCTGATGCTGCTCGGCAGGTTTCTGTGCCAGATTGTCACTCCATTGCTGCAGATAGTCGCTGTCAGCCTGCAGACTCAGTCGCGAGCGTCCGGCCTGTTTGTAGATGTCGCAATTCTGACAATGGATGACTTCCAGTAAGCGGCTACAGCGTTCCGATTGTTTGGACCATACGCCGACACTGTTCCAGCAATCGTTCTGTGGTGCTGATTGTTGCTCCGGGTTCGACATTATGCGGATTGCTCCTGTCGTTTAATGGCACGTTGGCGTAGTTGTTGTGCCTGTTGCGACTTGCCTTGCCTGTCGAGCAACAGGGGGAGTTGTATCAGCACTTCGCTACAGTGAGGGTCCAGATACAGTGCTTTACGATAACTTTTTTCAGCCTCGACAGGGCGGTTGCCGGCCTCCTGAATCAGGCCGAGTAAACAATGTACTGAGGGGTTCTGTGCATTTTTTTCAAGGCACACATGGCAGATGTGTTCAGCATCAACAAGATTGCCTGCATCGGCATACCTTCTGGCCAGTTCAATATGTGATTCGTTATTCGCTTCCTGTCCTGTTTCAGCCTTGAACGGTGTATCTGTTCCGGTCATGACGTGGTTGGTTGCAGGCTGGTTGTTATCGGTGTCGCTTACAGACGATGATGCTTCCGGTAATTCTGACCTTACGGGGTGTTTTTTTACGATATCGATCAGTTCATTGATGCTTGCTTCTGGCTTGTCCGGATGGTCAATACTCTTGCGATAGGCAAAAGTACCTGTATGCCGGGTATGGGTAAAGCTATCCGAAATTGCGCCACTTTCGGAATGGCCTATAAACAGGGTGCCGTTTTGATTCAGCAGATGATGAAGGGTATTATAGGCTGCTTTCTTGTCATCATCATCAAAATAGATCAGTAAATTTCTGCAAAAGATAATGTCATAGTCGCCGGGCCGGTCGCAAAAAGCCTTGTCGAGTATGTTGGCGTGTTCAAACTGCACCAGATTCCTGATTTCCGGTTTAATGACGTAAGCATTTTCGACTTTGTCAAAGAAACGCTCACGTACCAGATTGTCCTGTACCCCCCTGAATGAATGCTGGCCATAGTGACCGTCCATGGCGTGACGTAGTGCACGTTGACTGATGTCTACCCCTTCTATGCTAAATTGTTCCGGTTTCATACCCGCCATCAGTAAAGTCATCGCAATCGAATAAGGTTCTTCGCCGGTTGAGCTGGGTACGCTTAAAATACGCCAGTTACGGTCGCTGTTTCCTGAGAATGCCGTTGCTGCAAGCTTGCCAAGCATTTCAAAAGGATGCTGGTCCCGGAAGAACCAGGTTTCAGGAATGACAACTTCTTCCGTAAGCTCGGTCAATTCAGCATGACTACGTTGTAGCAGCGCGAGATAGGATGCCGTATCGGCTATATCCAGTTCTCTAAGGCGCGTCTGTATTGCAACATTTAGTATGCTGTCGCCTACTGTGGCGATGTGCATGCCTGTATGCGATTTGAGCAAGTATTTAATCTGGGTCAGTATCATCTGATCGTGCCGGTCTGAATATTATTGTTAATGTTGTGCTGTACGATTGTTGTGTTCAATAACATTTCCATTAATTGAGGCAGTTTAATCAGCTGTATGGTTTCGCCACTTCTGGTTTGTACGGTTTCTGTCAGAGAGCCTGACCTGGAGTTTTGTGTCAGGGTGTCAGGTAACTTATCCAGCCTGATGGTGCCTGTCGCCTGCTCAACAATAATGCCACACAACAGACGGGCGTCCTGATCATCGGTGAGTATCAGAATGCGCGTACTAAGTGCCGCTTCCGCAGGTTGATGTCGCAGTATCTGGCATAGATCAAAAACAGGTAAAAGTTGCTGCTTGAATAATAGGCTACCGGTCTGTGTAGTGTTAAGCTCGGCACAGGGTTGTAGCGGAACCCGGGGAATAACCGACGCAACACTGCGTGCCTGGAGTGCATAGCGTAGCTCACCAATGTGAAAGCACATATATAGCATGAGAGGCTGTCCGGCTGAGCGGCCGGGCTATCCTGTGTCCTTGAGCTTGAACCGGGAAACGCCCTGTTGCAGTCCCTTTGCCGCATCTTTCAGGTGACTGATAGACTGGTTGGACTGACGTAACGACTCGGCCGTCTGGTGTGCCGTTTCATTTAATTGAGACATGCTTTGGCTGATTTGTTCATTACCCAGTGCCTGTGCCTGCATGCCTTCCGTGACGGTTTCAAATTTGGGTTTCATGGCGTGCACTTGCTGGATAACCTGACTCAGTTGTGAACCGATCTGACCGATTTCCGTGACCCCGCTACCGACTTCTTCCGAGAACTTGTCCATACCCATAACGCCGGCCGATACCGCCGATTGCATCTCCTTGACCATCTGTTCGATGTCCCAGGTTGATACCGCGGTCTGGTCAGCAAGGCGCCGTATCTCGGTGGCTACCACTGAAAATCCACGACCGAATTCACCGGCCTTTTCGGCCTCAATGGCTGCATTCAGTGATAACAGGTTGGTTTGATCAGCCACCTTGTTAATGGTGGTCACGACGTTACTGATATTATTGGCCTTGTCATTCAATACGGACAGCTTGCTGGTAATATTTTCAGTAGCGGTGCGCATGCGCAGCATGGTTTCTTCCATCAGATTCAGTGCCTGCTGACCACTGCTGGCTGATTCGGCTGCTGTGCTGGATGTCTGCTGTACATATTCCATGGTGCGCGCCAGTTCTTTTGATGTTGCTGAAATCTCATTTACGGTTGCCATCACCTGGTTGGTGCTTGCGGCTTGCTCGGATACAGTCGCTTCCTGTTGTTTGGCGGTAGCGGCTATCTGTGTTGCTGATGAATTGACCTGGATGCCGGATTTCTGGACCTGGCATACCAGTTCGTTCAGGTTGGCAATCATCTTGTTGAGACCATTAGCCAGATGATCAATGGTGTCGTTACCATCAAAGCCGGTAATACTTTGCGACATATCGCCCTCGGCAGCTGTACTGACCACCCCCAGGATCTGGTCTACCTGATCGCGCAGTTTTTCATTAGCCTGTTTCTGTTGCTCTATCGTGTCGTTCAGGGTTTCGGTCATGATATCGAACAGTGTCTCGACCTGATCCAGTGCGTTACCTTGATCCAGATCGCCTATTGCGGACTGGTCTGGTAGCAACTCTGCCAGTGAACGAATACCGGATTCAACGGCCGTTGTCATCGGTACCAGCAGGCGGCTGATAAAGATATAGGCCAGCACCAGAACGGTTACCAGTGCTATGGCGACCATGATCAGTACCACGTAGGCAGTGGTGTCTGACATATCCAGCAAAGCCATGCTGTCTTCCGTTATTTTTCCGGTTTCGGTGTCTATCAGGCTGGCCGTGGTCGTTGAGAGTTTGTCCAGCAACGGAATGATACGTGTACGTACCAGGTAAGCATCGGTACGCCATTTTTCACCACTGTGCATGGCTACCATGGTGGACATGTTTTTCTCAAATTGAGCCACGATTACATTTATATTGTCCAGACCGCTCTCGTGTTCAAGGCTTAGCTTGTCGCCATATTTATTTTGTAGTGTGTCCAGCTGGTCACGAAAGACCTGGTAAAAAAGCACACGCTGTTTTAGTGAGCTAGCGTTCTTGAAGCCCAGATAGCTACGAATTTCGGCCATGTTACGTATCCAGGCATAACGCATGCCATGTATAAGTTCTAGAATTTCTGCATTGGTAGCTGCGTCACCTTCGGGTTCGGCCTCCAGCATATTCGTCAGGCTTTGAATTATTTCTTCGCTGAGCGGGTTTAGTTGTTGCACCGAATACTGCATCGCCGGGAAGTTAAGTCTACGATCATTGGTTAACTCGAACAGCTGCTCCTGAAACTGCCTGAACTGTTTAATTTCCTGACCAATGTTATCCAGCAAAATCTGTGCAGCAGTGAAAACCTTCATGATCGGCAGCGTGCGTATTTGTTCAAGCAATTCGCTGGCTTGCTCGATATCCCTGATCGACATTTCCCTCATACGCTCATCCTTGCTGAGCAGGTAGTAACCCATACTGCCAAAGGCTTCGGTTACGCGGGTTTCAAGTGACTTGGATAACAGCAGGGCCGGCTGGCGGTGTTCCACCATGTTTTCTGTCGCAGCGCGGATACTCATCACACTGGTCGTGGTCTGGACGCCGATGACGGTGAGTATCACCAGCATCACACCAAATCCTGATAGCATTTTCTGTTTGATCGTCCATTGCTTTTTGATTGCTATAATTTTCATCAGTCCTGCCTGCTCAAGGTTGTATGTTTGCCTTCCGGTGGTGCCGGGTAAAGATTTCCTTTCATGGTTATCGGCTGAGCAGCTGATATCTATAGTAAAAGTAGTGGTTGGTTGCGAGCCGGGAATTGATCCCGACGCAGATGTGACGGGTGCAGACGGGGGTGGGAGCATGTTAGCTAACCCTTTGTTATTATTTAAAAAAATATTCCGGTCAGTTAACTCCCTCTCCCCCCGGGGACGACCCCAGGGATGGGGGGAGGTAAAACGGAGTCAGGAATCAGAGTCGAAGAGGGCTGGGGTGACGACTGCATGGAGCAGATACCGAGGGGATCAAGAATTGCCAATATATTGTTTTTATTTATCCCCTCATCCTAACCTTCTCCCTGAAGGAGAAGGAATTACTGCAATATGATGGCTTCGGCTCACTTACTACTGGTTCCCACGCTCTGCGTGGGAATCCATACAGCGCTCCGTCCGGGACAGTGCCTATTTCCACGCACTACTCCACTCATTAATCAGCGTTTGCCTTCAGTAGTGTCTTGAGTAGATACAGGATATCGAGCGCCTC
>DRJJ01000326.1 GCA_011052255.1 Gammaproteobacteria bacterium
ATCTTCAAGTCGAATTTGTAATACAGTCTGATATTCCTGCTTATCGATAAAATCATTGACCATCCTGTGTAATTCGTTCTTTTCTTGCAGTAATTCCTTGCCAGTATCGAAAGCACCTAAAAACCGGGATTCACCATAACCTGAACAGACCCCATTATAGGTGCTGCCAGACAGGCCTAGTCTATAGCCATTTGCGGGAATACAGTATTGTTGCAATCCTTCAGCCCTGCCATCGCTATATGCATCTAAATCCGGACGTACACCGTATTCAGCACATGCCGCACGGTGTTCCCCTATTCTCGAAGCCAGGTAGCCGTTGGCACCATCCTCATACCCGATCACACGCCAGTTAGCTATTTTACATTCATCTTTGTTCAGTGTTGCGCAAGCCGATAAATATAGAGTGACAAATGAGAGTAGTAGCAAATTTCTGAATATTCTAGCCAAAGTGGTGCCTCATAGTAGTGGGTTAATCAAGAGTGTATTTTGAGAAACCTGCGTATATTCGTGAATTCAGTAAATTATTATATTGATACGTTAATTATAACGGCATTATCCGGGCTAAACTTTAGGGCACCGGGATATAGCACTTTCCCGTTCATGGCTGTATTTTATATTTCTGAGCTTTTAAAGTTGCCTATACCACTAACTTACTTATTGTGGAGGCTGTAAAGGAAGGTTTCCTGAAGGTGAGCGAACGTTTGCTACCCTGGGCTCACCGCTCCTGGTTTAAAGTGACTGTGAACCCATTGGCGAGTTAGCCTGGTTCTATAAGCTAATCATCTCGGCGTGCCCGGCCAGTTCACGCACGGTGTGCAGCATATTTTGAGATGTGGTGGCATCCGGATTGTACTCCACCATCAGTAAGTGGGGCTTTTCATTGGGCATATGCACGCTGATTACGCCGTTAAGATTACGCAGGGCAGTGTCTATTTTGTCACGGATCCCGGTATCTGTTTCTCGATCAATATGAATAGTAACATCTGCCAAATTGATATCAGTCATCGTCGTACCCTCCCGGCCTTATTAACACAGGTGATTAAAAACACCTATGCACATTAATAAACCTGTAAAGCTATGAAAAACATAGATTAATTAAACCCAGATTCATAACTTAAGTATAGCTGTTTTAGCAGTATTTACAGTCTAACTCTTAGATTTTTCTGAAATATCAATGATGGGTGGTAATTTCTATCTGAAAAAAAAGCCCCGCTCGAGAGCGGGGCTTTTCTGTCATATCGGGCTTGGCTTATTGCGGAACTACATTTACCGCGCTAGGACCCTTGGCTCCATCTTCAGTATCAAAAGACACAGTCTGGCCTTCAGCCAGAGATTTAAAACCTGTGCCCTGGATAGCAGAATGATGTACGAATACATCGGCGCTGCCGTCTGAGGGTGAAATGAATCCAAAACCTTTACTATCGTTAAACCACTTTACTGTACCTGTAGCCATTCTGGTTACCTCTATAATAATTAAAAAACAATGTGTATTTGCGTGCAGGTTACTATGTGAAATCACGGAAGAGATGACGCTTCATACAGCGAGGAACTACCGGAAATGCTACGTAACAAATATCAGCAACATGGGCGAGCTTACACCACAAAAACCGAATAATCCAGCGTTATTTCCAGTTAATCGTAGATAAAACAATGATTCAACTCAGGTATTTTACAAGTGCCAGGCGTGACTTCAGGTTGCCTGATAACGTGTACGCGACGTAGCAAGTAGTATCAGACAGGCCCAAACAGGAAGATGTCTGAAAGGGTCGGCACAATAACTGTCATGTGCAGTTAAAAGTAATAGGTGCACCGATACTTGACAGGCTGAAGTAATCTTGACCTAAATCTAACGTGAACCTACTTAGAAAGACAAAAGAATAAATGTAACTATATGTTTATATAAGAATTAATAATTATAGGCTATGTAATATTGTCACAGTAACAGCCTGATCATGGGGGAGGGGTTTTGGTAACACAGAGAAGAGGGAGGAGTCTGACAGGTTTCCCTGTCAGACTCGTTGGCATTCAGATCTTAAAAGTACCAACAAGAGATTGTAAGCGCATAGCCAGATCACTGAGGTTTTGACTGGAATCAGCAGTTTGTTGCGTAGCTTCAACAGATTTATCGGCTACAGTACTGATGGAGACAATATTCTTGTTAATCTCTTCGCCAACAGCGCTTTGTTCCTCTGCTGCACTGGCGATTTGAGTATTCATATCATTAATAGTGGCCACTTCGGTTGTAATGGTTTCCAGTGAACTACCGGCCTTGCTTATCTGTTCGACGCCGTGTTTAGCCTGTTCACGACTGTTTTCCATTACTTCGACTGCTTCACTGGCACGTGACTGAAGTTTTTGTATCATGGTATTAATTTCTTCAGTTGATTCCTGGGTTCGGCTGGAAAGTGCTCTTACATCATCGGCAACGACAGCGAAGCCACGACCCTGTTCACCCGCTCGGGCAGCTTCGATGGCAGCATTCAGGGCCAGCAGGTTAGTTTGTTCGGCAATGCCTCTAATAACATCAAGAACGACGCTGATATTGTTACTGTCTTGTTCCAGCACATGGATAACATCAGCGGCTTTCACAACCTCTTCTGCTAGAGTGTGAATTGCCTTAGTGGTCTCAACAACAATTTCTTTACCAGCGTTGGATTTCTTGTCTGCTTCATAGGTGGATTGAGCGGCTGTTGAGGCATTTCGGGAGACCTCTTGCACAGTGGCAGACATTTCATTACTGGCTGTTGCCGCCAGATCAATTTCAGATTTTTGATGCAGGACTTCCTGTTGTGATTCGGTAGCAATCAGAGTCAATTGCTCGGATGAGGTGGTCAGTTCCGTCGTGACACCAAC
>DRJJ01000327.1 GCA_011052255.1 Gammaproteobacteria bacterium
AACCTCTGCGAGAATTTGATGACGATAGGAAGAATCAGCAATCAACAGACCGGCAATAAACGCCCCCATCGGCATAGACAGACCAACATATTCCATGGATTGCGCTGCACCCAGCACTAATAATAAAGCCGTTGCAGTAAATATTTCAGGTGAACCAAACCGGGCAAGAATTTTTAGCAAGGGATTCAATATATACCGGGCTGCGATAATGATAATAACCAGGATGGCGAACCCCTCACCCAATGCAAGAAAAAAGTTCCCTGCTATTGTGAAATCCGGCGCTGCCATTAATGAAACAAGAGCCAAAAGTGGCACCACCGCCAGGTCTTGCAGTAATAACACTGAAACAGCCGGCCTGCCATAACCGGATGAGAGCATTTTTCTGTCTGAAAGTAATTGCAGTACAAATGCAGTGGACGACAAGGCTAAAGCAAAGCCTGTTAATATAGAGATATTCCATGAGAGGCCAAATAACTCATGAATGAGTATCGTTAACAACCCACCGGTTATCAGCACCTGTAATGTACCCAGCCCTAATACCAGTCCTTTCATCCTCCACAGCCGTAATGGATTAATTTCTACGCCAATGACAAATAACAGGAGCACCACTCCCAGTTCAGCAAACCCGGCTATATTTTCATTATTCTCGATATACCCAAAACCAGACGGGCCCAACACTATCCCGGCAACCAGAAATCCAGGTATTGCACCTAGTCGTGTAAACTGAAACAGCGGCACAATAATGACTGCCGCGGATAGCAAGAGGATAATATCGGTCAGATATTCAACATTCACAGACAGGCTCTCATCACTTGGTTATGGATTTAGAATTTTCCAGCTCACTGACTAAAGCTGTTTTGCTTGCCGCATGTATCAAACAGAATCAGAAGTTTAGCTTACTAATTATGTATGGCAGCGCAACAAGTAGCACACCCAGCGATACCAGCAACATCACGTTTGATATAAAATAGGGAAAAACAATTAACAACAAGCCTGTCACAAGAGCAAGGACATGCCTTTGCTTTCTCCCGTAAACCAGATAAGCAATACCTATTGAACCAAACAGTATGCTCCACATCAGCATGGCAGAACTAACCATCACTTACTCTCTCTGCTTTGATAAAGATTTTGCCTAAACAATTTTCGTATCTTTTCCACACGACGGCGGTTAACACCAAAATCACTATAGCCACTTCGTGCTGCAGACCGGATCTGCATTTCTTTTTTTTCAGCATCGAGAAGCAACTCCACATCATCTGTAAATCGAAAAATATGACTGCTGATCTCGAAATGTAGATAGCCTTCAGATTCTACTGCAAGCTTGCTTCGAGGCAGAGACAACACGGTATCAACCAGTACACGCCAGGCGTTTGCCGTACCGCCAGAATATGATAATGACGCAACAAAATTTCTTTTATCTAAAGACACGCTGGAAACACAGTTAGGTGTAGCCGGGCAATCAGCCAACCGCCCGGGTTGTGCAGAAAATGACTCATTCGAATACATAGATAACATCGCCAGCAACAAGCACCTTAAGACGTCACGCTGTCCCGGCCGACTCTCCATTCTGTATTTTTCCCTGCTCAGTCCTGTCTGGCCTTTTAATTCTCGAAAACTAAAAACCCTCTAGAAACGATATCTAAGGGTGCCGCCAAGAAAGAGAATATAATTACTGTCAAACTCGCCCTTGAATCGCACTCCCTGAGCCACCTGATCCACCTTGCCCTTACCGGCATACATCAAGGTCCCCCCTATCGAATAATCCAGCTCTTTCTTACCTTTAAAGGAATACGAAGCCGACAACTTCATGACCTCATCAAACGGCAGATCAATCGTACGGTCTACGTCATCCACAGGCGAACTGTCATAGGAGGCACCTAAACTGATTATTTTATCCTCTCCAATTTTTCTGGCAACCGCAACTCCCAGTTTCCAGGTGTCTTTAAAATTTCGATCCAGCTGAACCGCTGGATTCAGCGCGCCGCCGCTAAATGCCAGCCTGTTTTTGCTGAATGCAGACCAGTCTTCCCAGTCCGCATTCATGAACAGGGTGTATTCCTTGTCGAGTTTATATTTGAGACCAATCTCCAGTACCTGCGGGTTCTTCCAGCCAACATTAACTGTACTGGCAGCAGGTGTGATCAACATATTCGTGAACTCAACATCACCTTTCAGCCTGGTATCCATTTCACCACGATAGACTACACCCAGCGTTACGCGATCGTTAAACTGGTATGTCAGGCCACCAAAGAACTGCGCACCCCAGTCGTCAATATTATCAATTCTCATCTTACCGTCCGGTGAGGCACCCTGATTAATCGCTATCTCCTCCTCATAGATGGTATACACCATAGACACACCCGCTCCCAGCGATAATTTATTATTTACCTTATAAGCAAATGAGGGTGAAAGAGCTACTCCCGTTAAAGTGAGCTTGGTAAAAGCGTAACGCCCGACAAAGTTATCACCAAAGTCAAAACCCCCTCCCAGTGGCGCCACGACAGAGAAACCGAAACGCGCCTTGTCAGACAGTTTTTTTACATAAAAAAAGCCCGGTATTCCGGCTACCGTGCCCGCATTGCCGCCATCGCCCCCACCTTTCTCCGCAACAGACGGGGAAAATTCTATTTTTGGCACCAGCAAGGTGAGACCGGACAATATTTCGTCCTGCTGCAAACCGGTCATACCCGCCGGGTTGGTCCAGGCGGAATCAGCTGTAAAGGTATTGGTAGCATTTGCTGTACCTGCGGTACCCATACTGGCCGGTGTTCCGACTTCGGGTAGATAAAAACCTGCTGAATAAACAAGATTATATGTAAAAAAAAGAAAACCGGTTATTAGTATTCGCGTGGTAGTTTTATATATTATCGTCATTACACAGTCCATATTATCAGGAATCAAGGCCAGAACATTTTAAATGACAATATACACAAAATCATCTGCTCGCAATAATCGTTACTATATATATGGTTTTTTGACAGAACGAACTAAAGTCCTGGCACAGTTGTATAAAACAGGGCGGTTAGATATTATAAAAGCTGACAAAATCACTTTCGCTACAGTACTGGGTTATGTATTCACAGGAGCATTTACGTAATGAGATCAAAATCAATTTTACTGGCAATTACCGGATTGTTTGTTATTGCCTCGGTGGCGCAGGCCGATGTGATTGTCTATCCCAAGAAGGGACAATCAAACGAACAAATGGAAAAAGATAAATACGAATGTTACAGCTGGGCGAAAGGCACAACCGGGTTTGACCCGATGGTCACACCCACAGCCAGCACCCCTCCTCCCTCGAATCAACAGAAGAGTGGCGGCGTTGTAAGAGGTGCAGCAATCGGTGCAGCAGCCGGTGCCATTTTTGGTAACAGCTCCAAAAACACCAGAAACTCTGCCTATGCCGGCGCTGCGATTGGCGGTCTCAGGCAGCGCTCTCAAAACCAGCAATCAGCTCAGCAAAGAGCAGACTGGGAGCGAAATGAAACCAATCGGTATGCCAATGCCAGAAATGAATATAACCGTGCTTACAGTGCCTGTCTTGATGGTCGTGGCTACTCGGTGAAATAATGCAAGGCATCCTTCGCGGATGCTTAACGTCTGGAGCCGACTTTTTACACACAATACACCTGAAAGCCGGTTCCAGGCATAACACCTATTCAATAGTTATACTGCTACTCGGACTACAGCACATTCTTTTCCGAACCATTTGCTCAAACTCCTCCTTCACTGGAGTCGCCTCCTGAAGACCTGCTGCCAATGCCCCCGCGCCCATCGTCGCGCGAACCCATATACTCAATGACCTCTATAATGCGTGAGGCCGCGTGTCCATCTCCATATGGATTATGCGCGCGCGCCATCGTCTGATAGACATCATCATCTGTAAGTAACTCGCTGACACTGCCGTAAATACGTTGCACACTGGTCCCGACCATGCGCACAGTTCCGGCTTCAACAGCCTCCGGTCTTTCCGTAACATCACGCATCACCAGTACAGGTTTACCCAGCGCCGGTGCTTCTTCCTGTATACCACCGGAATCGGTAAGAATAATGTCAGACTGATTCATTAGCCAAACAAAAGGCGCATAGTCCTGCGGTTCTATGAGTGCGACATTTTTCAGACCACCCAGAATTTCGTGGACGGGTTTGAGGACATTCGGATTCAGATGAACCGGGTAGACCAGATCCACATCAGGGTGTGACTCAGCCAACATCCGGATTGCGGCGCATATATCGATGAATCCCTTGCCGAAGTTTTCTCGTCTGTGCCCCGTTATCAGAACAAAACGGCGTTCTGGATCGATCAGCCTTGAATGTAAAACCCTGCCAAATTTCTCGATCCAGAAATCATCATCCAATGCACTGACCCGGTCACGTACACCGAGTAGTGCATCGATTACAGTGTTGCCGGTTACGTAGATGGTTTCATCTGCTACATTCTCACGTAACAGGTTTGCACGTGCCGTCTCGGTTGGTGCAAAATGAAAACGGGCCATACGTGCCACAAGCGACCTGTTGAGTTCTTCCGGGAACGGCGCCCGCAGATCCCCTGTACGCAGCCCGGCCTCAACGTGTCCGACCGGAATGTCTTCGTAAAAAGCCGCCAGACTGGTAGCGAAGCAAGTTGTCGTATCACCATGCACCAGTACGATATCCGGCCTGTCACGCCGTAGCACATCACGCATACCGGACAGTACCGCCCCGGTAACATCAAAAAGATCCTGGCCAGGTTTCATCAAATCCAGATCATGATCCGGCTCGAAAGCAAACAACTCCAGTACCTGATCGAGCATTTGCCGGTGCTGACCCGTAACACATATTATAGACTCCACACCAGGAGCGGCTTGCAGGCCTGTGATGACCGGTGCCATTTTAATAGCCTCAGGCCGGGTTCCAAATACAGTCATTACCCGCATGCTCACTGCACCGTTCTCCTGTTATTTATCAGCCATAAAAAAAACGCGGCCAAGGCCACTTTACTCAGGGTCGCCATGGCTGCTTTCGTATCCAGTAACTGGCATGCATACTCAGTCGCCGGCAAAGCGCCGTGGGCAGGCGGTGGCTCGACTTACCCAACCTGAAGCCAAGCCAGCGCACTCCAAGTCTCGGGAATATTTTGATTAGATCCAGTATGCTTCCGTGTTCACGGGTGTAGGAAAATTCAGCCGCCAGGTATCTTCGACCCTCTCCACCTACACGTATACCCTCACGGTGTAACCAGGGATCAATACGATGATGTGTACCAATATCAAAATAACGCGTAAACTCCTGCCGCAACGTGTACTCATGACTGTGGTAAACGAGAGCTTCTGCCTCATACACAATTGCCTTGCCAGCATCAATAAATTTTCCGGCGATCGACATATCTTCACCTAATGGCGCTCCTTCTGAGAACCCGCCCACTTCATCAAAATCCCTGCGCCGGTATGCTGCGCAGGCATTCGAGCAAAACGCTGTCATCGCACCATAACGAGGAAGATCTGCGGCAGTACGTCGGTAGCCAGTATCCGGATAGCGATACATCCGTACGAAACGAGCTCCAACACTCGCACCTTCATATGGAGTCTGGCGGGCAAAAACCAGTGCGACATCAAAGTCATCGAAGGGTTTGACAAGATCTGCTACAAGGTGATTATTTACCGGCGTGACATCCTGTGACAAAAAAATCAGCATATCGGCCCAAGGCACGAGGGAAGCCGCAAAATTCCGTGTCCGTCCATGCTCGAAATCCTCGCGCAGAATTTCCTCAACACGAAAACCCGCCTCGCGCACAAGTCCTACGGTACTGTCATTCGACGCTGAATCTATGAAAAGAATTTGATCCGGAGCCGGATCGAGCCCTTGCAGAGCCGGGATCAGTCGCTGCAGGTATTGCTGTGCGTTCAAAGTGGGCACGATAAGTGCCGTGGCAAACTGCCTCCTTTTGTTCGGACTGGTACTGATAGCTTGCATCCCCCTAGAAAAAACCGACCTGGCATAACCTTTTTTTTTCGGGCTGAAGCACTTCGGCAACTGGTTTCAGTTTACCATATGGTGGCATATCAGCGTTTACGGGCGATCCACTGGTCCTGGTAGATGTAGGGCAGCAACGGGTCCACCTTGTGCTCAAGAATCTCGAAGTCACGCAGCAGATAATCCCGCACAAACGCTGGAGGATGAAAGGCTGCGAACATTCGCGAACCCTCAGCGACACCCTCCCTGACTACGAGTTTGCCACTCTCATACTGTTCACGTTCTCCCGGCAATAGCTTGTTCCGGTACTGATCACCGTGCAAAGTAAGCATCAGCAACCCACCCGGGCGCAGAACACGCGACAGTTCATTGATCCACGCAAAATGCATAGACTCGGAGAGATGGGTGAAAACAGATAAACAATACAGCACATCCAGAAACCCGTCTGCAAACTCTAGCGGAGGTTCCAGATTGTTACGCTGAAATGTTATGTCAGGAATATGAGCAGAACACCACTCGATGGTTACAGCATCATAATCAGTGGCATACAGCTCACACTCCTGTTCCCGAAACAGGTCCGGCATGTAGCGCACAATACGGGCAGTCCCACAACCCCAATCGCATACGCGCAGGGCCTGGCCCGGCCGGGGGGACTGGTAGCGATTAATGATCCCGTGGTAATATTCAGCTATGGTATGTCCATATTCACGATAACGAGGTAGATTGCTATCACCGGACGTCTCATAAATCAGCCATGTAGGTGGCTCCTGAAAAGCCGGGAAGGTACGACGAAAACTCTGGTTATCCTTGTAATTCCCCAGCAGGTTCAGCCGATAGCGGAGTTGCTCCGCAACTGACATAAGACGCAGCGCACGGAGCACTAAAATAATGATCTGTTTAATACCAACCCCCCATTACAAACCGTATCGGTCTGTATTATCTTCTGAGGCATCATATCACACTGCCACCATACAGTTTGTACATTCAGCAGTTCGGGCGGTGTTACTATTCGCTGCTCTGGGTAGTGCTACTGCAGCTGCCCAGGGTCCAGGTTCATCTGATACCAGCTGGGGAAAACACTCGTTGAACTGGGAGACTTCTCCCTATAATTGGAGGAATTCTCCCTATCGCTACAAAAACTGGAAACGCGATATCAGCAAGAAAGAAACCGGTAAACCGGCAACGCCTCCCCGCCACACGATCGTCCAGGAATATAACAACGACTCAGGAAAAGAATACGAAGTACCGAAGTTGCTGAAACGTACTGGCCAGTTCTGAATCCAGAAAAAACATCACCACTACGACCGGATACAGATCTGCTTCAGATGACACATTAGAATTTGATACAAACTGATAGTAATATATACCTTGCAGGGTGCCCAGAAAATATTAATATGGCGTCTGGAAATAGCAATGCAATGACCTGTAAATAACTACATGAACGGAGATACAATGCGAGAAATCACCAACTTCCTGTTTCATTCTGAGGATCTGTGCAAGAACCTGGGCCAGTACGAAAAGAGCATGGACCTGACCACCGAACAAATTGAGGATCTATACGCTCGTCTGCTGGCAAAAAGGGTAATCATGGAACGCTCATTCGGCCCCAAAAAACCGAACAAGACTTTTATCTCACACGTCAATATCAGTTCCGAACTGGACGACCCGCAGGAGCGGCAGTTCTATGAGCGGCTACTGTCAGATACCGCTGTCGTACCTTTCCCAAACTATGGCCTGAACTGGCCTACGCTGGTCGACAGGATGCGCAGTATCTACGGACAGATCTACAATATCATCATCTGCAAAATTCCGGTGCACTGGATTCGTCTCGGCTGGCTGCGGCTGGGCGGAGCTACAATCGGCAAAGGCTCCACGATCTGGCGCAACACCGAAGTGCTTAGCATTGAAAACCTGCACATTGGTGAAGACTCGGTAGTTGCGTGGCATTGCCAACTCGACGCACGTGCCGGCCTGTTCATCGGTGATCATGTTACGATCGCATCCTACGTGCTTCTTATAGCAGGTCAGCACGACCTGGACTCGCCGACGTTTGATTCTCTGGGCTATCCTATTTACGTGGGCGATTATGCCTGGATTGCATCGCGTGCCCTGATTACGGGCGGTGCCCGAATCGGCAAAGGGGCTGTCATTGGTGGTGCATCGGTCATCAACAAAGTGGTAGATGATTACAAAATCATGGTGGGGCCGACCGGTAAAGCGATCGGCGAGCGCCCCCATGACCTCAGTTATCATGTCGGTGGTAAATCCCTGTTTACCCTGCTGCACTAACAATCAACGAATAGGCTGGCATGCTCCGTTCCTCCCTGGTCGTCACAGCAAGCAGTGTTTTCGGGCTTGCGGTCGGCTTCGCGCGCGAAATTCTGATCGTACGTACATGGGGTGCCGGCGCAACCGCAGACTCTATTCTTGTCGCCGTGTTTATCCCGGAAGCCTTTCGTATGCTGCTGGCTGGCGGTGTGCTGGTATCCGCTACACTACCTCTGTGGCTAGCCTGTGAAGACCGCGCTACGCGCAGAGCCTGGTCGGCAACCCTGACACTAAGTATACTCGCAGCCGTTACCGTGCTGGTAGCAATCCTGCTGCTACTGGATAATGCCTGTATTTGGGTAATTGGTCCCGGGCTGGAACCGTACGCTCGGGAATCAGCAGTCAGTCTGTTCCACATCGCTATTTTCGCATTGCCTGGTCTGTTTCTGCAGGCACTGCTGACCACCCAGCATCACGCCAACAACGCCTTCCTGTGGCCAGCCCTTGGAGCCCTGCTGTTTAATATTCCGGGCGTCAGCTATCTACTATGGGCTGGCGCACAGTCGACACCGCAAGGATTCGTAATTTCCCTAATCATCGGCAGTGTACTAACAGCCCTGCCTCTCCTGCCACGCGCCTGGCGAAATGACTGGCGACCGTTCGGATCCCTGCAGTTAACCTTTAT